>JBIOVW010000644.1:0-3091 GCA_044867945.1 Nakamurella sp.
ACCCCTCCGGCAACCCGATCGAACTGTTCGTCCCTGCAGCATCGCAGTGACGCAGGCCGACCGGCCGGGGACCGGCTCGGTCGATCACGGCCGAGCGTGGCGACGATGCTGCGGGGGTCCTGTCCCACCGGGGCTGAGTGATGGAGATCGGTGTTATTGCAGGTCGCGGCATTTGGGTGAGTCAGATCCGTGAGGCAGCCCGGGAGTTGTCCGGCCCAGCTGAGTCGGAGCGTCGAATCGAGTGCTCATGGCGGCGAGTTCGCCAATGAGTTGTTCGACTCGGCCGCGGCTGGCCGTCGCGGATGGGTCGGATGGCGTCGATGCCGTTCTGAACCCACCCGGGATCTCACGTGCTGGGTAACCATGGTTACATAGCTCTATGCGAGATGATGGGGACGCGGGCGGCGGCCCAGGCGAGTGGGTGTTGCTGGTGTATCGGGTCCCTCGAGAGCCCTCGACGCCGCGGATCGCGGTGTGGCGGCGGTTGCGTCAGCTTGGGGTGGCCCAACTCGGGGATGGAGTGGCGGCGTTGCCAGCGGACGCTCGGACACGGGAGCAGCTCGACTGGGTGGCCGGCATGGTCGTCGAGGCCTCCGGGACTGCGGGTGTGTGGCTGTCCCGGCCGGGCAGCATGTCGCAGGAACGGGAGTTGGCGACTGACATGACCGCGGCTCGTGCCGTGGAGTACCGGGAGCTGATCGCCCTGACCGGCGGCTTGGCGGGCGAGCCCGAGCCCGCCCGCCGACGAGGGTTGCGGCGGCTGCGGTCGCAGTGGCGGGCGATTGACCGGCGCGACTTCTTCCCACCGCCGGAGCGCGAACAGGCGCGCCGCGCTCTGAATGACCTGGCCGCCTCGATCACCGATCACGAGCCGTCAACGGCCCACCAGGGGCAGCGGTGAGATGGGTGACCCGGCCCGGCGTGCACATCGATCGGGCCGCCTGCGCCTGGCTGATCGGCCGGTTCGTCGACTCCGGTGCCGAGTTCGACTTTGTCGCCGACCCGGCGCAGATCCCCGAGGGCGCAACACCGTTCGACATGCGCGGAGTGGATCTGGGTCATCACGGCCACGACTGCAGCTTCGAGACGATCCTCAAACGCTACGAGCTGACCGATCCGGTCCTGTGGGCGATCGCCGAGATCGTGCACGAGGCGGATCTGGCCGACGACCGGTTCGACGCTCCTGAGGCACCGGGTCTTGACGTCGTCCTGCGTGGCCTGTCGATGATCGGCTCCGACACCCACACCCTGGCCGTGGCCGGGCCGATCTTCGACGGCCTGTACGAGTACCACCGCCGCCGGCTCCTACTCGGCCGCACGCCGGCCGACCCCTAACCCATCCACCCGATCACCGACCGCCCCGACACAGACCACCCCCAGAGGAGTCGCCCGTGTCCACCGACCACCATCAAGCACCGAAGACCCCGGCAGCGGACGACTCGGCCGCCGCGGCCGCGCCGACCCCGACCGATTTGGTGGCGGAACACTTGGTGCCGCTGGGCACGATGACCAGGACGTGGTTCGCGATTTCGCTGCAAACCTTCGGCGGACCGGCCGGACAGATCGCGGTCATGCACCGCGCCCTGGTCGACGAGAAGCGTTGGATCGGCGAGAAGCGGTTCCTGCACGCCCTGAACTACTGCATGCTGCTGCCCGGCCCCGAAGCGCAGCAGCTCGCGACCTATGTGGGGTGGCTGCTGCACGGGACTCGCGGTGGGCTTATCGCCGGTGGCCTGTTCGTGATGCCCGGTTTCGTGGCCCTGCTGGCGCTGTCCGCGGTCTACGCCGCCTACGGCGACACCGCGGTGGTCACCGCGGTGTTCGCTGGTTTGGCGCCGGCGGTGCTGGCCATCGTGGCCCAGGCGGTGGTCCGGGTCGGTCGGAAGGCCCTGCGCCGACCGGTGCTGGTCGGGCTGGCGGTGGCGGCGTTCCTGGCCCTGACGTTCTTCGCCGTCCCGTTCCCCATCGTGGTCGCGGCCGCCGGCCTGATCGGATTCGTCCTCGGCCGGTGGCGTCCCGATGTGGTTACCCCACCGCGGGCGCAGGTCCGGGAAGGGCCCGAGCCGTTGATCTCCGACAACATGCTGCACACGGCCGCCCCGTCCGCGCGGCGAACCATGGCCGTGCTGCTGGTTGGGCTGCTCGTGTGGTGGCTGCCGGTTCTGGCCGGCGCGCTGCTCACCGGCACCGGTTGCACGTTCACGCAGATGGGCGTGTTCTTCTCCGGCACCGCGGTGGTGACGTTCGGCGGCGCCTACGCCGTCCTGGCCTACGTGGCGCAGAAGGCGGTCGAGGTTTACGCCTGGGTGACCCCGAGCGAGATGGTCCGCGGCCTGGCCCTGGCCGAAACAACGCCCGGCCCGCTGATCATGGTCGTGCAGTTCGTTGCGTTCCTCGGCGCCTACCGCAACCCCGGGACCCTGGACCCTTGGGCGGCCAGCGTGCTCGCGTCTATCCTGGTCACTTGGGTGACCTTCGTGCCCTGCTTCCTGTTCGTGTTCCTCGGCGCCCCATACATGGAACGCCTTCGCGGCAACAAGAATCTGACCGCGGCCCTCACCGGGGTAACCGCTGCCGTGGTTGGTGTCATCGCCAACCTGGCCGTCTACTTCGCCGTGAATACCCTGTTCACGGCCACCACTGCGTGGTCTTGGGGACCGATCAGCATCGACGTGCCCATGGCCGGCAGCGTCAACCCGCTCGCCCTGGGCATCGCCGCGGTCGCCGCCCTGCTGATGTTCTGGCTGAAACGCGGTGTCTTGACCACCCTGGGTATTTGCGCTGGTTTGGGGCTGGCCGCCGGGATAGTCGACCTGATCATCACCTGACACCCTGGATCGCCCCTGCGGCGCGACATTTACCGGATGAGCCCAATGCACGTCACTCACCTGCCTCAGATGATTTCCGCTGCGCGAACAGGCCGTGACGGCATGACGGCACGGGTTGACGGCGCTCGTCGAAGATGGTTCTGGCGCAATTTCCGTGATGCGCATTTCGTTGAGATGACCGGCAGATAATCTCGTGGCCGATTGTCCTGTCGGGTTCCGGGGTGCGGCGAGAATTCTTGTAATAACCAATTCGTGACATTGAT
>JBIOVW010000645.1:0-2429 GCA_044867945.1 Nakamurella sp.
ACCCGCATCCGCTCGAACTCGTAGCTGTCGAACCCCTGCACGACCAGGAAGTCCAGCGGCACCACCCGCTGCCGGCGCGACTTCGCCCACGCCCGGTTCGGGTTGTTGTCGCGGCGTACCACGTGCAGATGCGCTCGGGCGACCTCGCACCCCAGTGCGCGTGAGTCGGTCAGCAGGTGCACATCGCCGCGGCGCAGCCCGCACAACTCGCCGCGACGCAGCCCCGCCCGCGCCATCACCAACACGAGCAGCCGGTCCCGCGCCGAGCGGCACGCCCGTAGCAGCGCAACGATCTGCTCGTCGCTGGCCCGGGCGACGGGCGTCTCGGGTTCCCGCAACCGGTGCCGGGCCCGCATCCGCCAGGCCATCCGCCCGTTCTCGCCGCGCGCCACATCGGGAAGATCACGATCGTCGGCAACCTCGTAGAGCAGCGGCACCAGAGCCGCCGGGGCCTGCCCGGCGGCGACCGCGTGCACCACCATGCCCCGCACCGCGGTCAGCACGCCGTTGATCCGCGACGGACAACGCGCCGGCGCCGCGCCCGGCCCGGCCAGTACCACCACCGAACCGGGCTCGGCGCCCGAGGCGGCCGGACCGGCATGGGCCAGCCACACCATGAACAGGCCGAACTGCTCCACCCCGGCCTGCCAGCCGCGGCCGGTCCGCGCGCACCAGCGCAGGAACAACGCGATCGCGTGCGCGTAGGCCTTCGTCGTGGACTCCGCACCGTCGCGACCGAAACGCTGATGCCGCAGGAACACGTCGGCGACCTCAACCACTTGAAGATCCGCGTCCAGCACCGTCCAGTACCGCTGCCCGGACGGCAACCTCACCGGGAACGCTCGCACTCCATGCCCTCGCTCTCGAAGTCGATAGCCGTGCACGACTACCAGCGACGAGCGCAACACCCACGGAGAACCACCGCACCACCGGCAAGATCACCCGGTTCGTGCGACGTCATGCGACAGGGCCTGGGAACCCTGGAGAAGGAAGGTGTGTTCGAGGTCGAACCGGCGCAGGAACGCCTGCCACCAGCGATTCACATCGGCTGCGGTGGCGCTTGTGATGGAGGTCCACAGCCACACCGGCTTGGGGTCGCGGTCGCCGGGCAGGTGCTCGACCTGCAGCCGGATCAAGGTGCCTTCGATGACCGGTAGGTCGCCGTCGTGGTCGATCCAGCAGGCGCGGCGGGTCAGCCGGGGATGCACCCGGTCCCAGCTGGTCGCGACGGCGGTGCCGTAGCGGCTGGTGTCGGTGCTGGTCGCGTGCTGCGGCGGCGGCCAGGTGGCCGGGTTGTCCAGGGCGATCTCCGGGCCGTGCTTGGGTGGGCGCCCGGTGGTCCCGGGCAGCCGGGGCGGCTTGGGCAGCCGCAGCACCCGGTCCGAGCGGAGCCGACCCAGCAGCTCGACGGGCAGGTCGGCCAGCACGTGGGCGAGCCGGGTGACGTCGTAGCCGGCGTCGGTGACGATCAGCACGGGCGGGTCGCCATCGCGCCAGTGCCCGGCCGCAACCAGGCGGCCGACCACCCCGCGGAGCTGCTCGGCGGTCACCGCGGTGGCGTCGTCGGCGGGGCCCAGCCGGACCGCGTCCAGCAGCGCCGTCCACGAGGTCCGCCCGGGTTCGAGGGCGGCGACGAACGAGTAGGGCCAGCCCGGGATCAGCTGTGCGTTGTTCTTCGCCCGGCCGTAGACGTGGCAGAACAGCCGGTCCGGGCTGGTTGGGGCGTCCGAGCGCAGCCACGGACTGACATCGACCGCGAGCACGATCCGCCCGTCCGCCGCCCGAGGCAGCGGCCCCGCCGCCAGCGCCCGGCGGATCCGCTGCGGCGCCACCCGGCCCTGACCCAGCGCGTCATACATCGCCCCGTGTCCCCGCCGGTGCTCGGCGGTCAGGGTCAGCTCGACCAGGGACCGCACCGGCCCGTCGGCGCACAGCACCGCGTCGGACAGCTCGAACAGCGCATCCGCCCGCGCGGTCAACGAGGTGTAGAACTCCTGCCGGAACCGCGACAGCTCCCCGAGTGCCGACTCCCGGGCATGATCGTGCAGACTCTCCACCGCAGCCCTTGTGTTGATCTTCTTCCTTCGTCAGAAGCATGATCGACCAAGGGCTGCGCTCGTGATCACCGGGGGTAGCCGCGCCGACACTCACTCGGGGACGAGAGGTTAAAAATCAAGCTTAGGCGCGGCCAGCGCCCGCAGGAGCAGTCCAGCGGCGTGGCCGCGGGGGTCGTCCACGGCCAGACATCAGGTCGGCGGCCAGCACCGTGGCGGTGTCGGCCCAGCAGGCGACGTGCGGACGCCCGGCCCGCTGACCCTGGTGATTGAACGCAACCCCGCGCTTCTGGCGGCCGTAGACCTCCACGTCGGTGGTGTCCAAGTCGATCGTCACCGTCTCGCACAGCGTCGCCGCCCGTGCGGGCGCCACCA
>JBIOVW010000646.1:0-10235 GCA_044867945.1 Nakamurella sp.
TCCCCGCGCTGACCGCCCAGGTCAACGCGGTCACCGCATCCGGCTACACCCCCGTCGGCAACGCCCTGCGCGCCGCCGCCGACGCGCTGCCCAACGAAGGACCCCGCAGCATCGTGCTCGTCTCCGACGGCGAGGACACCTGCGCCCCACCAGCTCCCTGCGACGTCGCCCGCGACCTCGACCAACAGGGCATCGACCTGACCGTGCATACCGTCGGCTTCAAGGTCGACCCCACCGCCCGCGACCAACTCAGCTGCATCGCCCAGGCCACCGGCGGCACCTACAGCGACGCCGACGACGCCACCCAGCTGTCCCGGGCCATGGCCACCAAGGTCGACTACGCCATCACCGGATACACTACCGCCGGCACCCCCGTCACCGGCGCCGACCAGGCCTCCGAACAGGCGCCACTGCTCACCCCGGGGCAGTACGTCGACACCTTCGCCGTCGGCGGCTCCGGCGACGCTGCGTCCACCGGAACCAGGAAGTATTACACCATCGCGGTGCGGGAGGGCATGCGACCCTACATCTCAGCGACCGTCGTGCCGCCGGACGACAACGCGGGCGGCGTCGACATCCTGGGCATCGACCTGGACCTGATGCGCCGAGATCTGAGGTCCTGCCACAATGACCGCGGATTCGAGGTGGTGGTCCGCGGTCAGATCCAGGCGGCCACCGCGGTCCTGGACGGGCCGACGTTCGGCGGTCCACAGTCCTCCACTTGCCCGACCGACGGCGTGGCCATTCTCCGGGTCGCCCGGATCGGCAAGGCATGGGCCGACCGGCCGTTGCAGGTGGAGATCGTCGTCCGGATGGAACCCCCGGCCGACGCATCCGGTCTGCTCCCACAGGCATCCGAGGGTGATGTGCTACCAGCTCCGACCCACGTCACGCCGACCGCGCTGACCGGTGGCAGCAGCTTCAACGACGCTCCCCGGCTGGTCAGCGGGACCACTCATTCCGACACGCTGGTGACCGGCGAGTCGAGGTACTACCGGGTGCCGTTGCAGTGGGGGCAGCGACTCACCTATCTGGTGACCGAGGTCGGCCCGGCCCAGCCCGAGCTGGGACCCATCGGATCCAACGTCTGGGTGGATGCGTTCAACCCGGTCCGGGAAAAAGTCACCAGGCTCTCGGACACCAGTGCCAAGGCCTGGTTCGCCAACTCGGCGAACGACGATCCGTTCACCTCGTCCACCGTCTACCCGGTGCGCTACACCAACCGCAACGGCGTCGATCAGCGTGACTACTCCCTCGACGGCGACTATTACCTGCGGATCAGCGCCGACCGCAACGAGGACGAGCCTTCGTCGACGACGTTTCTGGTCACCGTGGTGATGAGCGGCGCCGTGGAGAACGGGCCCGTATACCTGGAGCCGGGAGCCGTCCCGGACGACACGACCGGCGCCACACCGCCGAGTACGGCCGGCGCGACGTCGTCGTCGACGTCCTCGCCGGTAACGGCCGGGTCGAGCATCGCCACCGGGCAAGGCACGCCGGTCTCCGGCTCGCCCGTTTCCGGCTGGGTGTGGGTCGTGCTTGCAGTGCTCGCGGCCGGCGGCGTGGCGGCGTTTCTCCTCGTCCGCACGCGCGGCCGCGAGTGACCGGGCGGCCGGGCGGTGGGCGGTGGGCCGCTGCGATGGCCGGCCGAAGGTCGTGCGTGAGAAACCCTCAAGTCTCACCAACGCCCCGGTGGCGGTGCGAGCAGGGTCTGGTCGGGTCCGATCCGCGAGCATGAGGTACCGGCGACGACCACGCAGGCCCGTTCCCATGGGCGCTGCTGTGCGAGGAAGACCACCTCCTCCGCCATCCACTCATGCCAGAACGAAACCGTTTCCTCCTCGTCGCCGTTGATGCCCTTCGCGATATCGCGGGCGAGGCCGCGCCGTTCGGCCAACTCGAAGTCCGACTGCACCCACACCACCGCGTCCAGCAGATCGGTCAGCTCGCGCCGCCCCGCCCCGACGCCCTCGACGATGAGCAGTTCTCGGCCGGCGGGCACCTCTATCGCCCCCGCGCGCCCGCGCTCCTGCCACGCCCGGGGCCGATAGGAGACCGCCTCGCCGCGACGGCAGGGTTGGAGCACGCCTGTGGCGAGTAGCTCGGCCCAGCCGAAGTAGGAGTGGTGCCAGGCGATGTCATCAGTACTGACCACTGCCGAGGCGGGCACGGCCGCGGAGAGGCGGTTGGCAAGGGTCGACTTCCCGCTCGCGCTGCGGCCGTCCACCGCGACGATCCGAGGGCCGCTCGCCGGGCCGCCGCCCGCTCCCACAACCACCTCGACCAGCTCTGCCAGCTGGGCCACCCGCCACGGACCGGCAGCAGGCTCACCGGGAGGTAGAAACATTCGCACGGACCTAGCGTGCCGCAACCTTGCGACCGAGAGTGACGCGGCTTCGGGCGACTTCGACTGATGCGCTGAGCTGCTCCAACTTGTCGGACCAGTTGGATGCAGACGCCGGTCCCGGTCCATGTCAATCCGGCGTGCGGTCAGGCCGCGCGCCATTGGTAGCCGCCGTCGACGAGCGTGCAGACCAGCATCCCGTCGACACCCGGGCGCCGGTCGCCTTCCTGCTGCCAGCTGCAGGCATCGCCGACCCTCAGGTTCTCCGTGGTGGGCACGACGGTCGCGCTGGGGGTGATCGACGAACCCGTCGTGGTCGGCCCGGTCGTCGTGATCGCGGTGGTGACGCCGGTGGTCACCGTCGACGGGTCGGTCGGGTCGTCCGTCGTGCCGGCCCAGGGCCGCAGCGCCAGCAGGACACCCGCGACCAGCACCGCCACCCCGACCACCGCAGCGACGACCGGCCCTCGCCGCCTGGCCGGTGCCGGGGCGGGAACGGAAGGGGTGATCGGCACCCCACCCGACGGAGCCCCTGCCATCGGCGCCGTCGGCAGAACGTCGACAACGGTTGCCCGAGGTGGCCCGTCCGCCGGCAGCGGTGACCGCGGGCCGCTCGGCGTCCAGCCGGCCGGTAGCGGCGGCAACTGGTCGACGACGTCGATCCATTCGCCATCCGATCCGCGGGGCCGGTCGTCCTCCCGCGCGTCCGCGAGCAGCGCCCCGACGGCCGCGGCGTCCGGCGGCCGGTCGGCGGGATCGCGCCGCAACAGGGCCTCGACCGTGCGGCGCAACGCCGGATCCCGGATTCCCCCGACCAGCGTTGTACCTGGCCCCTCCGGCTCGTCCCCGGCCAGCAGGGTCAGCGCGAGCCGGCCGACCGCGTACAGGTCGTGCCGCGGGTCGGGCGGCACTCCACCGACCAGCACCTCCGGCGGCAGGTAGCCGGGTGTGCCGATGACCATGCCCACCTGAGTGAGCCGGGCGTCCCGGCGGCTGATGGTCAGCCCGAAGTCGGTCAGCACCAGGCGCAACGGACCGGTCGCGGTGGCATGCAGCAGAACGTTGCCGGGCTTGACATCCCGGTGGATCAGCTCGGCGTCGTGCACGGCCCCCAGTCCGGCAAGCACCTGCCGCAGGACGGTGACCACCGTGCCCTCGGCGAGCGGACCGTAGTCGCCGATGAGCGTGTGCAGGGAGCCGCCGGAGACCAGCTCGCTGGCGATGAGCACCGCGCCGTCCTCGGCCGCCCAGCTGTACGGGCTGACGATGTTCGGGTGGGCCAGCCGGACCGACTGCTCCCGGACGAACCGGAGCAACTCCCCGGCGTCCCGCTGACGCAGCAGCTTGGCCGCGCAGTAGCCGCCCTGCCTGCGATCGAACGCCCGCCACACCGTGCCGGAACCGCCCGCCCCGATCGGGTCGACGAGGGCGTAACGGCCCGCGACGACATCGGTCATAGCCCCCGGCTCCCAGCGCTGCGCACCCGGCGAGTATCGCAGGGCGGCGCGCGGGCGGACCGGCGTCACATCGGGCGCGGGAATGCCCGACGACGGGGGCCGGTTGTCCTGGTCAGTGATCGCAAACAGCCCCGGAGGGAAATATTCATGGCCACACTCGAACTGACCAAATCGAACTTCGAAGAGACCGTCTCCGGCAACGGCATCGTGCTGGTGGACTTCTGGGCCGCCTGGTGCGGGCCGTGTCAGATGTTCGCCCCGATCTTCGAGGCCGCCTCGGACAAGCACACCGACATCGTCTTCGGCAAGATCGACACCGAGGCCGAGCAGCAGCTCGCCGCGGCGGCCAACATCCGTTCCATTCCGACACTGATGGCGTTCCGTGACGGCATCCTGGTGTTCTCGCAGCCAGGGGCGCTGCCCGCTCCTTCGCTGGAGCAACTGATCGGCGCCGTGCGCGACCTCGACATGGACGACGTGCGTCGGCAGGTCGCGGAAGCCCAGTCCGCCCAGGAGCAAGGCGCGACCGCCCGCTGACGGATTGTTCACCAGGCGGGCGTTACCGTAGGTCGCGATGTCCGCCTCAGCACCCCGGCGAGCCTGGGGCTCCTCCCCTCGTCGCCGCCGCCCATGGGGTCGCGCGGTTGCCCTGGCGTTCGCCGTGCTGATCGCAGTGCCGGCGCTCGCTCCGCCCGCCGCCGGGGCGCCGGACACCGACCCCTACGAGGAACCGAGCGTCACCGTCGAGACCCCGTCGACGGACGCCTGTGCGCAACGCAACCAACCGCCGCCGGCGGTCGACACCTCTGAGGACGTCCCCGAGGGTCAATCGCCACCAGAGCCGTTGCCGGTCCCGGCGCAGCCGGTGGGCGGTGAGCGGCTCGGCGGGTGCGGCATCATCCTGCCGGCCGGCGCGCCCGCGTTGCCTTCGGACATCACCGCCGGAGCCTGGTTGATCGCCGACCTGGACACCGGTGACGTGCTGGCCGCCAAGGATCCGCACGGCCGCTACCGGCCGGCCAGCACGCTCAAGCTGCTCACCGCGCAGGTCATGCTGACGAACCTGAAGAACCTGGATCAGGTGGTCGCAGGCACCCAGGCCGACACCGCGCAGGACGGCACCCGGGTGGGCATCGAGGCCGGCGGCAACTACACCGTCAAGGACCTCATCTCGTACCTGGTGATGATCTCCGGCAACGACGCGGCGAACGCGCTGGCCCGCACCAACGGCGGTTACGACAAGACGATCGCCGACATGAACGCCACCGCCCGGGCCCTCGGTGCGCTGGATACCCGGGCGGCCACCCCCTCGGGACTGGACGGCCCCGGTCAGTCGACCTCCGCCTACGACCTGGCCCTGTTCGCCCGGGCGGACATGGCTGTACCCGGCTTCCCGGAGATCATTGCCCGACCGGACATCAGGGTGGCCTCGGCGGGCGGCGAGGGGTACATCGCCGCGAACGACAACCAGCTGCTGGCCCGGTACCAGGGCGCGCTGGGCGGCAAGACCGGGTTCACCGACGACGCCGGCAACACCTTTGTCGGGATGGCGGCCAGGGACGGGCGGCGCCTGGTCGTGACGATGATGAACGGCACCCAGCAGCCGCGGCGGCAGTGGATGCAGGCGGCGTCCCTGCTCGACTGGGGGTTCGCCCTACCGGCCGGCGCCGTACCGGTCGGAGAGCTGGTGAACTCGCTGGCCGAGGCGACCGCCGGGCCCTCCCCGACGCCGAGCGTCAGCCCGACCGCGTCGCCCTCGGCCCCCGTCGTCGCGTCCGCCTCCCCGTCGGAGGGCGGGACCGCTCCGACGGCCGGGGAGTCGTCCAGCGGGATCCCGGTGGCCTGGATCCTGGCCGGCCTCGGTGTGCTGGTGGTCGCGGCGGGCGTGGTCCTGCTGATCCGCCGGCGTCACCTGAACAAACGGCCGACGTTCGCCGGGGACGCCAAGCCGAAGCCGGACCCGGCTGCCGCGACCGCCGCGGAGTCGATCGAGCCGACCGAACCGTCGACGGCCGAACCGGCCGAACCGGCCGACGCCGAGACCACCGACCCCGAAACCGGCGACAAGCCGGCCCAGGGCTAGCGCCACCGCACCGGCCGGCTATTTCTTCCGCCGACCGGCCCCCCAGCCGAGCGCCGCACCCGCCCCGAGCAGGGCCGCAGAGCGAACCCGGGACGGCTCCTTGCGCACGATGAACGTCGCCTCCGGCACCTGCGGCAGCGGCTCGTCGTCATCCTCGTCCACGCCGCCGTCCGCGGTGGCCACCCAGGCCGCGACGAACAGCACCAGTTGCGCAACCAGGTTGAAGAAGAACAGCAGACCGATGATCGGCCCGAAGATGACCGCGGTCCGCGAGGTGCTGGTGAACGCCGGCAGGATCGCGGTCAGCGCGTACTTCAGGATCTCGAAGCCCACCGCGGCCATGATCGAGCCGCGCAGCCGGGCCTTCAGCGACGAGCGCTGACTCTTGGGCGGCAGGATCGTGTACACCCACATGAAGATCAACACGTCGGCGGCCATCGCGATCAGGATGGTCGTCACGGTGATCACCGGGACCAGCCAGGCCTGATCGCCGTAACCCAGCAGGCCGATCAGGATGCTGGCGAACTGACCGCCGATGGCGCTCAGGCCCAGCGAGACGACGATGGCCAGGGCCAGCCCGGCCAGCGCGCCGAGGTCCTTCACGGTGGCGATCACGATGTTGTCCGCCGTGGCCTTGCCGGTCTCGAACTCCTTGCCCCACAACGCCCGGATGGCCTTGCGCAGATTGCCCATCCAGCCGATCCCGGAGTACAGCGCGATCAGCAGACCGACGATACCCACACCCAGCGGGTTGGCGACCACGCTGTCGATCAGCGCGACGATCGGTTCGGCGATCCCGGCGGGGAGCAGGGCGGCGATCTCGTTCTCCAGGGCAGTCAGCAGCTCCGTGTTGTTGGCCAACACGATGCCGCCGATGGAGAACCCGACCATCAGGATCGGAACCAGGGACAGAAACGAGAAGTAGGTCATCGCGCCGGCGAACTGGCTGCCCAGCCGGTCGCCGTACCGGGTGATGGCGGCGATGAGATGCTTGACGCCGGGTCGGGACGCGATCCGCTTGCCCAAGAGCACGAGCCGGCCCACCGGTGGCGGGTCCTCGGGAACCGGGCCCTTCCCGACCGTGCGCTCGGGAGTGGTGACCATGGGACCTCCGGGTGGGGATGATCGATCTCCGGTGACACTGTTCGTCAGGGTGTGTTCCCCGCTGGCGCCGGGCACACCAGGTCAGCCGACGATCAGCCCGACCTTCTCGTACACGGTTGCCGCGGTGGTGTTCGCGACCAGCCGGGCCCGTTCGGCGCCGGCCGCCAGCACCTTGTCCAGTTCGGCGGGATCGCCGAGATAGGACTGCACCCGTGCCTGTACCGGTTCGACGAAGGCGGTGAACGCCTCGGCCAGTTCGGCCTTCAGATCGCCGTACCCGCGGCCCTCGAACTCGCGCTCCAACTCCGGGATCGGCATCCCACGCAGCTCGGAGAGCAGGCCGAGCAGGTTGGACACGCCGGGCTTGTGGTCCTCGTTGTAACGAACCTCCCGCCCGGTGTCCGTCACCGCAGACTTGATGCGCTTGACGGAGGATTTCACCGGCGCGAGCAGGTCCAGGGTGCCGCCCGGCAGCGATTTGCTCATCTTCGCGGTCGGCTCGGTCAGGTCGTAGATCTTGGCCGTGGTCTTGAGGATGTACGGCTCGGGCACCACGAATGTCTGGCCGAACCGGGTGTTGAACCGTTGCGCCAGGTTGCGGGTCAGTTCCAGGTGCTGCCGCTGGTCCTCCCCCACCGGCACCGCATCGGCCTGGTAGGCGAGGATGTCGGCGGTCTGCAGGATCGGGTAGGTGAACAGGCCAACGCTGGACCGATCGGCGCCGCCGCGCTGCGACTTGTCCTTGAACTGGGTCATCCGGCTGGCCTCGCCGAAACCCGTGATGCACTCCAGCACCCAGGTCAGTTGGGTGTGCGCGGGGACCTGGGACTGCACGAACAGCGTGGACCGGTCCGGGTCGATGCCCAGCGCCAGTAGTTGGGCCGCGGCGATCCGGGTGCGCTGCCGCAGCACCGCCGGATCCTGCTCGACCGTGATCGCGTGCAGGTCGACCACGCAGTAGAAGCACTCGTGGGTGTCCTGCATCCGGACCCACTGCCGCACCGCGCCCAGATAGTTGCCGATGTGGAACGAATCGGCCGTTGGCTGGATGCCCGACAGCACCCGGGGCCGGCGTGGGGTCTGACTCATGACGGCGATCTTGCCATCCGGCGGGCTGTTCGATTCCCGCCCCACAGGGGCGATCGACCCACCCGGCCCGCCCCACAGGGGCGATCGACCCACCCGGCCCGCCCCACGTGCGGACCGACCCACCCCGCCCGCCGCTACCGGTCCAACTGCAGCCGCTGCCACACCCACACCGTCGCGGTGCCGAACACCAGCGGCACCAGCGGCACCGACAGCAGCGCGACCGTCGTCGCCCCGGACGGCGCGAGCGCCCAGAAGGTGGGCGCGACGAACGGGACCCAGGATCCGACCCGAGCCACGGCGGCGACCTGCGCGACGACGAGAATGCCGACCGCGGTAGCGATCCCGGGCAGCAGGCCGCGGCCCAACGAGGCGGCCCAGCCGGCCGGCACCGCGATCAGCGCGGTCAGCAACCCGAGCGCGAACTGTCGGGCCAGGCCGATCAGGTGGTCGCCGGACGGCAGCCCGATCCCCACGAGCAGTCCGACCAGGGGGAGCACCACGGTCAGCGCGGCGCACACCGCCAGCGCCCAGACCGCATAGACGACGAGCTTGGCGGCGGCGATCGTGCCGCGACCGACCGGCAAGCCGAACAGCCCGGACACGGTGTGGTCGGCGAATTCGCGACCGGTCAACCAGCTGATGCCGACGCCGAAGGCCAGCAGTCCGCCGGCCGCGGTGACCTGCGCGGCCACGGCGAGCAGCGCCGGCCAGTCCCCGGTCACCGCGGTCGGACCGAGCTTCGCGGCGATCTCCGCGTTTCCGGAACGGACCGCCGCAACCATCGCGCCGGAAAGCAGGGCCACCCCGACCACCAGTAGGATCCCGGTGGACCGGAGCACCCGGGCGGACCGGCCCTTTCGGGCCTCCACCGCGGTCGCCGCGGTGAATGTCCTCATGATCTCGCTCCTGTCATCGCGTCGCGCACCAGGGCGAAGAAGCCGCGTTCGATGTCCACCCCGCGCGGGTCCAGGTGACCGACCATCCGCCCCTCGGCGATGACGGAGATCCGGGACGCGATCCGGGCCACCTCGTCCAGGTGGTGACTGGAGACCAGCACACCGGCGCCCGCGGCGGACCGTCGCAGCAGGGCCTCCCGGAGCAGGATGATCCCAGCCGGGTCAAGGGCGTTGGTGGGCTCGTCCAGGATGATCAGGTCGGGACCGTGCTGCAGGGCCGCAGCCAGGCCCAGGCGCTGCTTGTTGCCCGTTGACATCCGGCCGGCGCGGACACCGGCGTACCGGCGCAGGTCGAGTTCGTCCAGCACGCCTTCGACCACCGGCCCGATCGCGCGGGCCGGGACGCCTCGCAGCCGCGCCGCCATCGCCAGGTTGGTGCGGCCGTCGAGTTCGCCGTAGGCCAGCGGACCTTCGATCAGCGCGCCCACCCTCGCCCACACGTCGGCGTCGGCGGTGGAGGCGTCGACTCCCAGCAACTCGATCCGGCCGGCGTCCGGTCGGAGCATGCCCACCATCAGCTTCATCAGCGTCGACTTGCCGGCCCCGTTGAGTCCGACCAGCGCGTGGATCTCACCCGCCCGCACCGCCAGGTCGATCCCCCGCACGCCGGCCCGGACGTCGACGGAGCCGCCGTAATCGCGGGTCACGCCGGTCAGTCGAAGCCGCTCACTCATGGCCGCCCTCGAAGACATCCAGCGCCCGCTCGATCGCATCGGACAGGGTCCCTTCCCGGCCGCTGCCCCATTGCAGCAGCGCGGTCATCAGGCCGGCGAGCACCGCGGCCGCCGCGATCGCGGCAACTCGCGGGTCGGCGCCGGCCGCGACCAGTTCGGCGGTGATCGCCGCCTCGGTCGCTGCGGTGTTCGCCCGAGCGGCTGCGGCCAGGCTCGGTGTGCCGGCCACGATGGCAACCCGCTCGCGGACCGGCCCCTCATCGGTGATCGGCATTTCCTGCCACGCGGCCCGGATGCCCCGGACTGCCTGGAGCAGCGGCGGCAGGTCGGTCGGCTGGTGGCCGATCGCGCTCGCAATGAGCGGGTCGTACGGGTCCTCGAGGACCAGCTGGTCCTTGGACCCGAAGTGCCGGTAGAAGGTCATCTCGGTGACGCCGGCTGCCGCGGCGATCTCGGCGACCGTCGTGCGGTCGTATCCCTGGCGGGCGAAGAGGTCTAGTGCGGCGGCCAGCAGCCGGGCGCGGGTGC
>JBIOVW010000647.1:0-9641 GCA_044867945.1 Nakamurella sp.
GCCGGACCTGCGGCGGCGTACTCAAGCCGGACGTGGTGTTCTTCGGCGAGAACGTGCCAAGGGCCCGGGTCGAGCAGGCCTACGCCGGCATGGAGTCCGGCGACGCGCTGTTGGTGGCCGGGTCGTCGCTGACGGTGATGTCCGGTCTGCGGTTCGTCCGGCACGCCGCCCGGCTCGGCTGGCCGATCGTCATCGTCAACCGCGGTATCACCCGTGGCGACCCGCTCGCCACCTGCCGGGTGGACGCAGGCTGCTCGGAGACGCTGCCTCAGTTCGGCGATCTGTTGGTCGGATAGCTGCATTTCAGCTGCAATGCAGGCATAATGGCGGCATGCCCGCCATCACCATCCGCGACGTGCCGGAGAGCGTCCGGAACACGTTGGCGGCGCGCGCGGCGAGCCGCGGGCAGTCTCTGCAGGAGTACCTGCGAGCCGAACTGATCACGTCGGCGACCCAGCTGACGGTCGACGAGTTGATCGAGCAGGTCCGTCCGCTGACCGCGACCAGTCCTGTCGCCGCCGCAGACATCCTGGATGCCCTCGACGCCGACCGCCGATGATCGGTCCGGGGTCAGTCCAGATCGTGGCCGACGCCTCGGTGGTCGTCGCTCTGCTGATAGATGACGGCAGCGCCGGACGTTGGGCGGCGGCGCAGTGCACCGGCCGGCGTCTCGTCGCACCGCAACTCCTGCCGTTCGAGGTCGGCAACGCGCTGCGCCGGCATGAGCGGTCCGGCCTGATCAGCGGGGATCGGGCGGATCAGGCCCACCGCGCACTCGTCGTCACCCAGATCCGATACGTGCCTTACCGGATGCTGGCCGAGCCGATCTGGAACCTGAGCCAGCAGGTCTCGACCTACGACGCAGGATATTGCGCGTTGGCGCGGGGTCTGAGTGCACCACTGCTCACCCTTGACCAGCGACTGGCCCGAGCGATCGGACGGCAGCTCGACGTGCGCACCCCACCCTCGTGAAAGGACATCACTCCATGCCCGACGACCCAGACCAGGCGAAGGTTCGCCTCCTCGGCCTATGTTCATGCGGTCATTGAGCCTTTGCGGAGACTGGCCCGGGCCTTTGCGTTCACGCTTGTTCCGACCACGAGGTCGACGTGGCTCCAGCCTCCAGCCAGGTCGGCGGATGCCGTCCGCGGCTCCTGCTCGGCGGTGAAGCCGAAGTCCGACAGCGGCTGCTCCGGCCGCACCAGGTCGAACTTGACCGCCAGGACCTGATCCGCCAGCCACCCCTGACGCTCGGTGATCGCCTTGGTCGCGACCGGGTCATCGGTTGCGATCCTGAACTCGATCCGGTCGGAAACGTCAAGCCCCACGCTCTTGCGCAGGTCCTGCACCCCTCGAGCGACGTCCCGGACCAGGCCGTCGGCGATCAGGTCGTCGTCCAGCGCGGTGTCAAGGGCGACGAAACCGCCGGAGCCGAGCAGCCCGACCGCGTCCGACGACGCGCCGGCCGCCGACAGCTCCAGGCTGTACTCACCGTCGACCAACGGCACCCCTCCGCATGTCACGCTGCCGTCGTCGGCGACCGACCAGTCACCGGACTTGGCGGCCTTGATCACCTGCTGGACCTGCCGGCCCAGCCGCGGGCCGGCCGCCCGCGCGTTCACGGTGAGCCGGCGGGTCACCCGCTCATCGTGCTCGGCCAGCTCGGTGACCTGCACCGACCGGACGTTCACCTCGTCGGCCAGCAGCGAGGCGAACGGCTCCAGCGAACCGGCGTCCCGGGTCGCCACGGTCATCGACGCCAGCGGTTGCCGCACCCGCAGCCGGCCCGCCTTGCGGACGGACAGCGCGACCGAGGCAACCTCGCGGACCTCGTCCATCACGGCCACCAGTTCCGCGTCGCGCGGAAGTTCGGTGGCGGCCGGCCAGTCGGTCAGGTGCACCGACCGGGCCCCGGTCAGCCCGCGGAAGATCACCTCGCTGGTCAGCGGCAGCAGCGGCGCGGCCACCCGGCACACCGCCTCGAGCACGGTGTGCAGGGTGTCGATGGCGGCCTGGTCGCCGTCCCAGAATCGCTGCCGGGACCGGCGGATGTACCAGTTGGTCAGGCCGTCCAGGTAGACCCGTACCGCCTGACAGCCGCCGGCCAGGTCGTAGGCGTCCATCGCCACGGTGACGTCCCGGACCAGCTCGGCGGTCTTGGCCAGCACGTACCGGTCCAGCACGTCCGTCGAGTCCGTGCGCACCGAGCCGGAACGGCGGGCCGCGTTCGCGTACAACGACAGGAACGACCAGGCGTTCCACAACGGCAGCACCGCTTGCCGGACGCTGTCCCGAATGCCCTGCTCGGTGACGATCAGGTCCGCGCCGCGCAGGATCGGCGAGGACATCAGGAACCAGCGCATCGCGTCCGAGCCGTCCCGCTCGAACACCTGCCCGACGTCCGGGTAGTTGCGGCGGGACTTGCTCATCTTCTGACCGTCGTCACCGAGCACGATGCCGTGCGCCATGCAGGTGACGAACGACGGCCGGTCGAACAGGGCGGTGGCCAGCACGTGCAGCGTGTAGAACCAGCCGCGGGTCTGCCCGTTGTACTCGACGATGAAGTCCCCTGGATAGTGGTGCTCGAACCACTCGGCGTTCTCGAACGGGTAGTGCACCTGGGCGTACGGCATCGAGCCGGACTCGAACCAGCAGTCCAGCACCTCCGGCACCCGTCGCATCGTCGAACGGCCGGTCGGGTCGTCCGGGTTGGGCCGGGTCAGCTCGTCGATCGCGGGCCGGTGCAGGTCGTCCGGACGGACCCCGAAGTCACGCTCCAGCTCGTCCAGCGAGCCGTACACGTCGACCCGTGGGTGGGCCGGGTCGTCCGAGGCCCACACCGGGATCGGCGAGCCCCAGAACCGGTTCCGGGAGATCGACCAGTCCCGCGCACCCTCCAGCCACTTGCCGAACTGGCCGTCCTTGATGTGCCCGGGCACCCAGTTGATCGGCTGGTTCAGCTCGATCATCCGGTCCCGGAACCGGGTGACCGCGACGAACCAGGACGAAACCGCCCGTTGGATCAGCGGGGTGTCGCACCGCCAGCAGTGCGGGTACGGGTGCTCGTAGCTGTCCCGCCGCAGAAGCAGTCCGGCCGCCTTCAGATCCGCGATGATCGGCACGTTCGCGTCGAACACCTGGTAGCCCTCGTACGGCGTCACCTCGGCGGTGAACCGGCCCTGCGCGTCCACCGGGTTGACCACTTCGATGCCGGCCGCGTCGGTGACGACCTTGTCCTCCTCACCGAAGGCGGGCGCGATGTGCACGACGCCGGTGCCGTCCTCGGTGGACACGTAGTCGGCGGTCAGCACCTGGTGGGCGTTGCGGCGCCCGGCGAAGAAGTCGAAGGGTGGGGTGTACCCGGTGCCGACCAGTTGCGCGCCGGTGTACCGGGCCAGGATCTGCGGATCCTCCCCCAGCTCACGCGCGTAGGCGTCCAGTCGGGCCTGCGCCAGCAGGTAGCGTCCCGCGAACGGGCCGGACGATTCGACGACGACGTAGTCGATGTCGGGGCCGACCGCGGCGGCCAGGTTCGACGGCAGCGTCCATGGCGTGGTTGTCCAGACGAGCGCATTCACTCCGTCCAGCGCGGGGTGCTCGGAGCGCAGCCGCAGCGACACGGTGACGGCCGGATCCTGCCGCGACCGGTAGGTGTCGTCCATCTTCGTCTCGGTGGCCGACAGCGGGGTCTCGCAGCGGAAGCAGTACCAGAGCACCCGGTAGCCCTCGTATATCAGGCCCTTGTCCCACAACGTCTTGAAGGCCCACATGACGGACTCCATGTAGTCCAGGTCAAGGGTCTTGTAGTCGTTGGCGAAGTCGACCCAGCGGGCCTGCCGGGTGACGTACTCCTCCCACTCGTGGGTGTATCGCAGCACCGACTGCCGGCAGGCGTCGTTGAACGCCTCGACTCCCATGCCGACGATCTCGGCCTTGTGCTTGATGCCCAGCTGCCGTTCGGCCTCAACCTCGGCCGGCAGGCCGTGGGTGTCCCAGCCGAAACGGCGCTCCACCTTGCGACCGCGCATGGTGTGGTACCGCGGCACGACGTCCTTGACGTAACCGGTGAGCAGATGGCCGTAGTGCGGCAGACCGTTGGCGAACGGCGGGCCGTCGTAGAAGACGTACTCGTTGGCCCCGTGCTCACCGGCCGCCCGCTGGTCGACGGACTCCTGGAATGTGCCGTCCTTGGCCCAGTAGGCCAGGACCTCGCGTTCCAGGGACGGGAAATCGGGGTGGGTGCCGACCTCGGTGGCGCCCGCACGGGGGTAGCTGGTGACCTCAGACATGCCGGGTACTCCTCGTCGCTGCAGTTCACAAGTCCTGCAGGGACGAGGCGCGACCGTTGTCGGTCGCGTCCCGCGGTACCACCCCGCTTGCCCGACCCGGGAAGGGGTCGGACCGCTCGTTCGCCGGCTGTGTCGGGCCGGATCCGTTCGGGTCTAGTGAGAGCCCCGCACCTTCACCGGTGCGGGAGTTCCGTTCTTCCGAATGGCTCGCCGGTGATGGCCGGGTCATTGCCGGTCGTGCTGGTGCTTGGTCGAATAAAGGTTACGCCGCCGGTTCGGCCGTCCAGTCAGTCGCCGGGGCCGGAGATCACGGTCAACGCCTGCTGTTCGCGGGAACCGCCGTCCTCCAGCTGCGCCAGCTGCTCGCTGATCCAGCTCTTGAGCCGTCCGCGGTATTCGCGCTCGTAGCCGCGAAGGTCGTCGATCTTCTTCTCCAGGCCGACCCGCTCGTTGTCCAGCTTGCCCAGCGTCTCGTCGTACCGCGCCTTGGCCTCGCGGTCCAGGTTCTCGGCCTTGGTGCGGCTGTCCCGCTCGGTGGCCTCGGCGCGGGCGGTGGCGTCCGACAGCATGGCCTCGGCCTGGCTCTTGGCCTCGGTGACCGTTTTCTCGGCCGTCGCATTGGCCTCGTTGGTGAGCTTGTCCGCCTCGGCCTGGGCCTCGCTGGTGAGCCGGTCTGCGGTCTCCTGGGCCAGGCCGAGAAGTCGGGCGGCCGCTGTGTGCGCCTCGCCGGTGGACATCGGCTTCTCGGGAGCCGCAGCCTTGGTGAGCGGCACGGTCAGGCCGGCGACGACGCCGTCGGACTTCGACTTGAGTTCGGCGTTCTCCTCGATCAGGCGGGCGAGCTCTGCCTCGACCACATCCAGGAAGGCGTCGACCTCGTCCTCGTCGTAGCCGCGCTTCCCGATCGACGGCTTCTTGAACGCGACGTTGTGCACGTCGGCAGGGGTCAGCGGCATGACTTACTCCTCGATGGCTCTCTGGTGCTCAGCGCGCAGCGCTCGCCGTGATCTTCTCGGGCAAGGATAGTCGGAACGGCGCGGCCCTTGCCGCCGGTTTCACTCGTCGGAGCGAGGACCCCGGGTGCCGGGTGTCACAGCGCGGCGATGGCGAGCCGGGTGACAACCTCCATCAGGATGTACACGATGATCAGCAGCACAATGATGCTGAGATCGAAGCCGACGCCACCGAGCCGGACCGTCGGAATGACCTTGCGGAACAGCTTCACCGGCGGATCGGTGGTGACGTACAGCACCTCCATGGCCATGGCCGGCACTCCCGCGGGACGCCATGTCTTGGCGAACACGCGGACGAACTCGATGACGATGCGGCCGAGCAGCGCAAGCCGGAAGAACCACAACAGCAGGAAGACCACCTGCCAGAGAACGTTCACCCCTCCACTTCTACCTCATCGGTGCAGCCGAATTCCAGCGAGCAACGGCGGCCCAGGAGGGAATGCACGCGCCCGGGGAGGCCGAACGCGCCGTTCCCGGGGATTTCGGGAACGGCGCGTGGGGCGGTGATCGGTGACGGTCAGCGACCGGCGCGGCTCGCATAGGCCTGGCGCGGTGCGGCGTACCCGGCGTACTCGGGCTCGTAGTCGGGCAGGTCGGACATCTCGGTGTCCGGCGGCAGCAGCATGAAGACCTTGGTGGTGACCTTGTCGATGGATCCGCGCAGGGCGAACGCCAGGCCGGCCGCGAAGTCGACCAGACGACGTGCACCGGTGTCGTCCATGTCGGTCATGTCCAGGATGACTGGCTTGCCCTCGCGGAACTTCTCTCCGATCACCCGGGCCTCACTGAACCCCGTCAGCTTGACCGTGACGGGTCGGATGGCCGCGGCCGATTCGCCGTGGTCGCGCCGCACCTCCGGGCGGGCCGCAACGGCCAGCGCACCCTGGGTCATCGGTGGCTCGTAGCCTGCGGCCGCGGCGCGGGGCGCAGACGGGTAGGGCGAGGGCCGCGGCTGCTCGTAATGATCGTCGTACTCGGACTCCCGGTCGGCCTGGTAGCCCTCCTGGTAGCCGCCGTCGTGGTAGTGACCGTCGGCATACTCCTCGCCGTACTCGTCACGGCGGCCGTCCTCCGGGACCAGCCCGAGGAAGGCCCCCACCTTTCGCCACGATCCCATGTCGTCCCGATCCTTCCGCTGTCGATCACTGCCGGCCAATGCGCTGAGCCGGGGCCACCTTGCAGGCCCGTCCAGCGGAGCCGCGCGACCCGCCGAATACAGCCCGAAAGGCAGGTCGCGGGAACCGATTTCCACGCCTGCCGGTGAGGCTATCCCCGATCGGGCGACGCAATGCGGTACGACACACCCGCTCGCTCATGCCGTCCGCCAGACCAACCCGGCCTGTCGGCCGGTCGGCGCGCCACGCCGATGGCTGAACAGGTCGGGATCGGTGTAGGTGCACCGGCTGTCGACGACGATCGCCGTGATGCCCAGCCCCTCGAACTGCTGTCGCAGCCCGGCCCGCAGATCCAGCCCGGGCGTGCCCGATTCGGTGACGCAGGCGGAGCCGGGAAGGGCGCCCTCGACGTCGTCGCGCATGCCCGACGGAACCTCGTAGCAGCGACCGCAGATCGCCGGGCCGAGCCACACCCGGATTCGGCCCGCGGTCGCCCCCCGCTCGGTCATCACCTCGACCAGGCGTCGACCGATGCCTTCGGCGGCGCCGCGCCGTCCGGCATGCGCGGCACCGACCACGCCGGCCGAGGAGTCGGCAGCCAGGATCGGCACGCAGTCGGCGGCCAGCACCCCCACAACCAGCCCGGGGGCAGTCGTGACGACACCGTCACACTCGGTCGGCGGACCGGACTCGGTGCCGTCCACGAGGACAACGGTGCTGCCGTGCACCTGGCGCAGCCACACGAACCGCTCGGCCGGTACACCCACCTGCTCGGCAACCACTGCCCGGTTGACCCGAACCGCGGCCGGGTCATCGCCCACCGCGCCGCCGAGGTTGAGCTCGTCGTACGGCGCGACGGACACACCTCCGCGCCGCGTCGTGAACAGGGTTCCGATCATCGACGCGGCGCGGACGGTACGCCGATCAGCGCTTCATGAAGGACGGAACGTCGACGTCGTCGTCGTCCAGGTCGAGCTGGGTGCGACCACGACCGTTCGGCACGCTCTGATGCTGCCCGGCGGACTGCGACGGGTACCGCCCCGGAGCCTGCTGCTGGTACGCGGGCGCGGCACCCCGGGAGGGCGGCGGCGGGGTTGTCGCGTACTGCGGCTGCGGCTGACCCTGTGGCTGGGCGGGCGGCTGCGGGTGCGAGGAGAACCCTCCGTTGCTGTTTCCGTTCAGGCCGCCGTTGACACCGCCGTGACCGTCCATCCCGGCACCGCGGCCGAGCCGCCCGCTCGGACCCCCGACAGAACCGCCGGCGGCGGCGCGCGCCCGCTGATCGATGCTCGGCGGCAGCACCGACGGGCTGGAATCGAAGCCGGCGGCGATCACGGTGACCCGCACCTCGTCACCCAGCGAGTCGTCGATGACGGTGCCGAAGATGATGTTCGCATCCTCGTGCGCGGCCTCCTGAACGAGCGAAGCTGCCTCGTTGATCTCGAACAGGCCGAGGTCGGACCCGCCGGCGATGGACAGCAGCACGCCGTGCGCGCCGTCCATCGAGGCCTCCAGCAGCGGCGAGTTGATCGCCTTCTGCGCGGCCTGCACCGACCGGCCCTCGCCCCGGGCTGAGCCGATGCCCAACAACGCCGTGCCGGCGCCGGCCATCACGGACTTGACATCGGCGAAGTCGACGTTGATCAAACCGGGGGTGGTGATCAGGTCGGTGATGCCCTGCACGCCGTTGAGCAGCACCTCGTCGGCGGAGCGGAAGGCGTCCATCAGCGAGACACCCATGTCGCCCAGCTGCAACAGCCGGTCGTTCGGAATCACGATGAGGGTGTCGCACTCGTTGCGGAGCATCTTGATGCCCTCTTCGGCCTGCCCACCGCGCCGGCGGCCCTCGAACTGGAAGGGCCGGGTGACCACGCCGATGGTCAGCGCGCCGAGCTTGCGGGCGATCGAGGCGACCACCGGCGCGCCGCCGGTGCCGGTGCCACCGCCTTCCCCAGCGGTGACGAAGACCATGTCCGCACCCTTGAGCACCTCCTCGATCTCCTCGCGGTGGTCCTCGGCGGCCTTGCGGCCGACGTCCGGGTTGGCCCCCGCGCCCAGGCCGCGGGTCATCTCCCGGCCCACGTCGAGCTTGACATCGGCGTCCGACATCAGCAGCGCCTGGGCATCGGTGTTGATCGCGATGAACTCGACCCCGCGCAGGCCGACCTCGATCATCCGATTGATGGCGTTCACGCCGCCGCCGCCGATGCCGACGACCTTGATGACGGCCAGGTAGTTGTGCGGTGGCGTCATTCGCCTTCGCCTTTCTGTTCGGCCCGGCGGCTGTCGAACCACTGTCGAAGCACTGTCGGACCACTCGACTACGGATGCACCGGTGGTGCCTGACTCAACTGCCCCGTTCGGCGTGTCGAACCCTCAACCTCAACCAGACGGTTATAGTTATGTCAGGTGGCGCTGGGGATGAAGGTAGGTGCGACGCCCGGCATCGGCTCGGAGGCGCGCCGCGCGTCGCCGGGTTTTCGCGTTGATCATGGGGGCGTGCCGTCGACACACCGACGGAATTCGCGACGCGCCGATGCCCGAGTGACTGCGCATCATGATCAACTCCGGGTGGAGTCGCCGGCGCACGATGGGGGCATGACGACGAACGCGACCGGCGACCGCGCGACCGACGGCCTCGCCCTGCGGCCACCGGCGCACCGGGTGTCCCCGCGCGCCGTCGGTTACTGGACGGCCCGCGCGCTGGCCGGCTGGTGCGTGGTCCTGGCCGCCCAGGCGGTGGCGCTGGTGTTGGACTGGCCCGTCCCGCCGTGGAAGATGCCGCTGCTGGTCGCGACGGCGGTGCTCGCGGTGCTCCACGTGGGGGTGATGCCCTGGTGGCGGTATCGGGTGCACCGGTGGGAGCTGACCGACACCGCGTTCTACACCCGCTCCGGGTGGTGGAGCCAGGAGTGGCGGATCGCGCCGCTGAGCCGGGTGCAGACGGTGGACAGCTCCAACGGCCCGGTGGCCCGGCTCTTGCGGCTCACCGAGCTGACCGTGACCACGGCCTCCGCCGCCGGCCCGCTCAAGGTCGAGGGACTGGACGAGCACACGGCCGCGCAGCTGACGGCCGACATCACCGCCGCCGCCGGGTCGAGCGGGGACGACGCGACATGACCGTCGGCTCGGAGCGGGCGGCCGATCCCGACCCACCATGGCGGCGCCTGTCCGCCGGCATGCTGCTGGTCGAGCCGGTCCGCGAGGTGATGCGGTTCATCCCG
>JBIOVW010000648.1:0-6084 GCA_044867945.1 Nakamurella sp.
ACGCGCCCTCATTCCGCCGGATGAGGGCGTGTACTTCATGATCAACAGCAAACTTGGGTCGCGGCGTGGGCGGCCACGTCACCGATCACGATCACCGCGGGCGACCGCACGCCCCGCGCCCGGGCCAGGTCGGCGATGCCCTCGACGGGCCCGGTGGTGACCCGTTGCGCCGGCGTCCAGCCGTTCTCGACGATCGCCACCGGCGTCGCCGGGTCCATGCCCGCGCCGAGCAGTCCCGCGCAGATCGCCGGCAGCGCGGCGGCGCCCATCAGGAACACCAGGGTCCCCCGGCCGCGCGCCAGACCGTGCCAGTCAAGGTCCGCGGGCAACCCGTCCGGGGAGACGGCGTCGTGCCCGGACAGCACGGTGACCTGCCGGGACTGGCCTCGGTTCGTCACCGGGATGCCGGCCGCCGCCGGGACCGCGAACGCGCTGGTCACCCCGGGCACCACGGTGACATCCACGCCGGCCTCCCGGCAGGCCGCGACCTCCTCGCCGCCCCGACCGAGAACGAAGGGATCGCCGCCCTTGAGCCGCACCACCCGCCGCCCGGCCTGCGCGTGCTCCACCAGCAGCCGGTTGATCTCGTGCTGCGGCACCGGGTGCCGCCCCGGCGCCTTGCCCACATCCAGGACCAGCACGCCGGGTCCGAGTTCGGACAGCACGGAGCGCGGGGCGAGCCGGTCGACGACCACCACGTCCGCGGCGGCCAGCTCCCGCCGACCGCGCAGGGTGAGCAGGTCGCCGTTCCCGGGGCCGCCGCCGACCAGGACGACCCGACCGGGGCCGGCCCGGTGCCGCCTCAACGGCAGGGCACCGGCATCCATCGTCGCGCCGATGGCGTCCCGCACCGCGACCGCCCGCCGCGGATCGGCACCATCGGCGGATCCGACGCTGACCAGCACGTCGTCCCGTTTGAGCACGGCGGCCGACCGGGCGCTGCCCAGCGCGGCGTCGTCGGCCCGCACGCAGAACACCCGCCGCGCCTCGGCGTCCGCCGCGATCGCGTCGTCGACGGCCCGGTCGCCGGTGGCCGCGAACACCAGCCATGCTCCGGCCAGGTCGTCGGCGGAATACTCGCCGCACCGCCACGTGAGCAGGCCCGCGGCATCGTCGGCCACGATCGACTCGCAGGCGTACGGCGCGACCACCAGCAGGTCCGCCCTCGCCTCGACACACGAGGCGACCTTGCGGGTGGCGACCGGTCCGCCGCCGACGACCACGACCCGGCGGCCGCCCAGGGCCAGGTGCAGCGGGAGCAGGCCCAAGTCGGTCGACACGAGCTCAGACACCCTCGAGCCGCTTGCTCGACGGCCGCAGGTACACGTACCAGGTGACGGCGAAGCAGACAACGTAGAAGCAGATGAAGGCGAGATAGGCGGCATCGGCCGACTTGGTGGCCAGGAACGACTGGCGGAACGCCAGGTTGACCAGCACCCCGCCGAACGCACCGATCGCACCGGCGATCCCGATCAGCGCGCCCGCGTACCGCTGCGACTTGGCCATCGACGCCGCGGGATCCGCGCCCTGCCGGGTGATCTCCAGACCGGACTTGGCCTTGAAGATCGCCGGGATCATCTTGTACACCGAGCCGTTGCCGATGCCGCTGAAGGTGAACAGCAGGATGAAGCCGATCAGGTACAGCGGCAGCGACTGCATGATCGAGGCGACCAGCACGACGATCGCGCCCAGCGCCATCGCCACGAAGTTGACGAATGACACCCGGGCGCCGCCCAGCTTGTCGGCCAGGATGCCGCCGACCGGGCGGATCAGCGAGCCGATCAGCGGGCCGATGAAGGTCAGGTACGCCGCCTTGACCGGGGTCGAGAAGGTGTCCGCGAACTGCACCTGAAGGACCTGGCCGAACGCGAAACTGAAGCCGATGAACGAGCCGAAGGTGCCGATGTACAGCAGCGAGATGATCCAGGTGTGCGCGTCCCTGGACACATCGCGCATGGCGCGCTTCGCATTGCGCATCTCGGTCAGGTTGTTCATCATCAGCGCCGCGCCGATGGCCGCGAGGATGATCAGCGGGAGGTAGATGATGGCCAGCAGCCGCGGGTGGCTCGCGCCGACCGTGGCCAGGATGAGCAGGCCGACCAGCTGCACCACCGGCACGCCGATGTTGCCGCCACCGGCGTTGACGCCCAACGCCCAGCCCTTGAGCCGGGCCGGGTAGAACGCGTTGATGTTCGTCATCGACGAGGCGAAGTTGCCACCACCGACACCGGCCAGGCAGGCGACGAACAGCAGGGTGCCGTAGGAGACGCCGGGCTGCAGCACGATGGCGATGCCGATGGTCGGGATGAGCAGCAGCAGCGCACTGACGATGGTCCAGTTCCGGCCGCCGAAGGTGGCCACCGCGAACGTGTACGGCAGCCGCAGCGCCGCGCCGAGCAGGGTCGGCAGCGCGGTCAGCAGGAATTTGCCGGCCGCGTCGATGCCGTACTCGGGGCCGAGGAACAGCACCAGCACGGACCACATCGACCAGACCGAGAACCCGATGTGTTCGGAGATCACCGAGAAGATCAGGTTCCGCTTGGCGATCCGGGCGCCCTTCTCCGCCCAGAAGGCCGGGTCCTCGGGCCGCCAGTCCTCTATCCAGTGCTTGCCGTGGTGCGACCCGGGGATCGCCGTGGCGGTGGGAGCCTTGGCGAGTTGGGTTTCGACCGGGGTCATCTCGGGGCTGCTCATCAGGCGCGGGTCCTTCTGCTGTGCGGGTGGGCTTGTCCGGGACGCACGCGGCAGCGGCGCCCCCGACCGCCCCAGCGACTCTGGCGGGCGCGGCCTGCGAGGTGGTGCGACTCAGTCGGTGTGGAGCAGGATCTCGCCGTCGGAGATCTCGACCCGCCAGGTCTGCAGGTCGGGCTGACCGCTGCGGGAGCAGCCGGTGGCCAGCTCCCAGGCGTTCAGGTGCAGCGGGCACAGGACAACGGCGCCGTCGATCTGTCCGTCCGCCAGCGGCCCACCCTTGTGCGGGCAGACGGCGGAGACGGCGTGCACCGCACCGGTTCTCAGATGGAAGACGGCGACCTGTCGACCGTTGACGCCGAACGCGCGACCCTCACCAGCCGGGATCAGGGACAGCGGGCCCAGCCTGTGCACCGCGCCGTCAGACGTGTCGGAGGCGGCCATGAGGGCGTTCATCGGGTCGGCACCTGCGGCAGGACCTCCAGCGGCAGGGAGGTGCGGAACTGGCCGGGTGTGGCGGGTTTCGCACCCTCCTGCCACGGGTCCCGGTACGCGTCGACGGACTTCTGCATCCGCTCGTCCAGCTCGGC
Organism: Nakamurella sp.; assembly: GCA_044867945.1. Lineage (GTDB taxonomy): Bacteria > Actinomycetota > Actinomycetes > Mycobacteriales > Nakamurellaceae > Nakamurella. The sequence continues at coordinate 3,282 of JBIOVW010000648.1, forward strand.
GGCGATGCCCAGACTGTCCTCCACGATCACGTCGCGGAGGAACTCGATGCCCACCCGCGGCACGAACGCATAGGTGCGCTCGAGCCACTTGGCGTTCTCCCGGTAGTACTGCATGAACCGGCCGGTCAGCGCCACGACCAGGTCCGGGTCGTCCACGGTGGCCAGCAGGTCGCCCTTGCGGATGTGGGCGCCGGCGGCACCGCCGACGTAGATCTCCCAGCGGCCGCCGTCGATGGCCACCACGCCGACATCCTTGACGTACGCCTCGGCACAGTTCCGCGGGCAGCCGGTGACCGCCAGCTTCATCTTGGCCGGCGACTCAAGGCCCTGGAATCGGGACTCGATCTTGATGCCCAGGGTGGTGGAGTCACCCACACCGAAGCGGCAGAACTCCTGGCCCACACAGGTCTTCACCGTACGAAAGCTCTTGCCGTAGGCGTAGCCGGACGGCATGCCCAGATCGGCCCAGACGCCCGGCAGGTCCTCCTTGCGGATGCCGAGCAGGTCGATCCGTTGGCCGCCGGTCAGCTTGACCATCGGCACGTTCCACTTCTCGGCCACGTCGGCGATCCGCCGCAGCTGCTCCGGGGTGGTGACCCCGCCCTTCATCTGCGGGACGACGGAGAAGGTGCCGTCCTTCTGGATGTTGGCGTGCACCCGGTCGTTGATGAACTTGGCGTCCTTCTCGTCGATGTACTCGTCCGCCCAGATCATTTTGAGCAGGGAAGCCAGGCCCATCTTCGACTTGGCGTCCTCCGCGCCCTCGGGAGCCAACGCGTTGAAGACAGTGGAGACCGATCGCAATCCCTGCTCCAGGATCGCTTTCATCAGCGCCGGCTTGTCCATCGGGATACCCGGCACGTACCAGTTCGCCGACGGGTCCTCCTCGACGGCACCGCCGGCGGCCCACTCGACGATCTTGCAGACCATGTTCTTGCAGGAGCCGCAGCCCTTTCCGGCCCGGGTCCGGTCCATCACGCCGGCGACGGTCTTGGTGCCGCTCTCCACGCAGGCCACCAGCGCTCCCTTGGAGACGCCGTTGCAGTTGCAGACCTGGGCGTCGTCGGCGAGCTCGGCGATGCCGACCTCCTCGGCGGGGGTGCCGAGGTTGAACAGCATCTCCAGCCGTTCCTCGGGCAGCGGCAGGCCGAGGTCGAACGCCTGGATGAGGAACGCCACCTTGGAGGTGTCGCCGAGCATGGTGGCGCCGATGAGCTTCTCGTCGCGAATGACCAGCGACTTGTAGATGCCCTTGCGCGGTTCGGAGAACACGATGTGCTCGTCGGTGTCCCGCTCCGGACCCTGCACACCCATCGCGGCGACGTCGACGCCGGCCACCTTCAGCTTGGTCGCGGTGCGCGAGCCGTGGTAGGCGGCGTCCGGGTCGGTGCCGGTGAGGTGGTCGGCCAGCACGACGGCCTGTTCCCACAGCGGCTGCACGAGTCCGTAGACCGCACCCCGGTGCTGCACGCACTCGCCGACCGCGTACACGTCCGGGTCTTCCACGGTGCGCATCTGGTCGTCCACGACGATGGCCCGCTCGACGGTGAACCCGCTGGTCACGGCCAGGTCGACGTTGGGCCGGATGCCCGCGGCCACGACCACCATGTCGCATTCGAGCAGCGGGTGGTCCATCATCCACACGCCCTGGACCTTCTCCTCGCCCATGATGGAGGTGGTCTTGGCCTTGCAGTGCACGTAGATGCCGAGCTCCTCCACGCTCTTGCGCAGGATCTCCCCGCCGGCCGGACCGATCTGGGTGTCCATCAGGTGCGGGCCCACGTGCAGGACGTCGACCTGCATCCCGAATCCCTGGAGGCCGCGGGCCGCCTCCAGGCCGAGCAGGCCGCCGCCGATCACCACTGCCCGCCGGTGGTTCTCGTTCCTGGCGAAGGCGACCATGGCCTGGGTGTCGTCCATGGTGCGGAACGCGAAGACCCCCGGCTTGAGCTCGCCGTCGTCGGCGCGCAATCCCTCGATGGGCGGAATGAACGACCGGCTGCCGGTGGCGATGATCAGGTCGTCGTACGGGGTCTCGTACCTGGTGCCGTCGACGGTGTGCTCGGCGTAGACGATCTTGGCGAACCGGTCGATCCGGGTCGCCCGCACCCCGGCGTACAGGGTGATGTCGTTCTCCTCATACCAGGCCATGCTGTTCAGGAAGATGTCCGCCTCGGACTCCTCGCCGGACAGCACGTGGGACAGCATGATGCGGTTGTAGTTGCCGTACGGCTCGTCGCCGAACATGGTGACGGTGAACTGCTCGGCACCCCCACGGGCCAGGATCTCCTCGACCGCGCGGGCGCCGGCCATGCCGTTGCCGATCACCACCAGCCGGCGCCGGGTGTCCCCGTCGCCATCCTCGGGTTCGAACTGCTCCTCGAACTCGGTCATCTCATCGTCGGTGACGGTCATCAGATCTCCACCAGACCCAGGTCCACGACCACCGTGCCGGTCAACTTGTCCGGGGCGGCGATCGCCAGTTCCAGCGCGGTGCCGCCCTCCAGGTCCTCGACGACCCGCAGCGGCACGTGCACGTCGGAGCGGGCGCCGATCGGGAAGTAGCGCATCGGCACGCCGTCCCGCATCAGCAGGACGGTGACCAGCTCATCGGTGGTGTTGCCGCCCCGGAAGTACAGCGCCTGCGCGATCGACCCGTCCGGCACCACGTAGGTCAGCGTCTCGTCGATCGGGGCCGGCTTGTCCACGCCGGCGCCGGTGAACTGGAAGATGCCCTGCAGGAATCGGTTCTTGGTGTGCATGGATGAGCCCTTCGGGGTGGGTGGGAGGGTTCCGGTCGAAC
>JBIOVW010000649.1:0-2186 GCA_044867945.1 Nakamurella sp.
ATCTGCCCGGTGGTGACGGTGCCGGTCTTGTCCAGCACGATCGTGTCGACCCGGCGGGTGGACTCCAGAATCTGCGGGCCCTTGATCAGAATGCCCAGCTGCGCGCCCCGGCCGGTGCCGACCAGCAGCGCCGTCGGCGTGGCCAGCCCCAACGCACACGGACAGGCGATGATCAGCACGGCGACCGCGGCGGTGAACGCCACCTCCGCACCCGCCCCGCTGCCCAGCCAGTAGCCAAGTGTGCCGAGGAAGAGCGCGATGACCACGGGCACGAACACCGCGGAGACCCGATCGGCCAGCCGCTGCACCGGCGCCTTCCCGGACTGGGCCGCCTCGACCAGGCGGGCGATCTGCGCGAGCTGGGTGTCCGCGCCGACCCGGGTGGCCCGCACGACCAGCCGGCCACCGGCGTTGACCGTGGCCCCGACCACCGGATCCCCCGGGCCCACCTCGACCGGCACGGGTTCGCCGGTGAGCATGCTGGCATCCACCGCGGAGGAACCCTCGATGACCTCGCCGTCAGTGGCGATCTTCTCCCCGGGCCGGACCACGAACCGGTCCCCCACGGCCAGCTGGTCGACCGGGACCCGCTGCTCCCGCCCGCCGCGCAGCACCGCCACATCCTTGGCGCCCAGCTCCAGCAGCGCGCGCAGCGCCGCCCCGGACCGCTTCTTGGCCCGCGCCTCCAGATACCGGCCGGCCAGAATGAACACCGTGACCGCGGCGGCCACTTCAAGATAGATCTGGGCGGCCCCGAATCCCGGCTCGGGAATGAGCTCGAACCGCATCCGCATACCCGGCATCCCGGCCTCGCCGAAGAACAGCGCATACAACGACCACACGAAAGCCGCGAGCACCCCGAGGCTGATCAGCGTGTCCATCGTCGCCGCACCGTGACGAGCGTTCAACACCGCGCCGCGATGGAACGGCCACGCCCCCCACACCACAACCGGCGCAGCCAGGGTGAGCGAGAGCCACTGCCAGTTGTCGAACTGCAGACCCGAGATCATTGCCAGGGCCAGCACCGGCGCCGTCAGCACCACGGAGATCATCAGACGACGACGCAGCGACCGGACCTCGCCGTCCTGGGCGGCGTCCTGGCCACCGTCGCCGGTGCTCACCTCACCATCGGTGGCGTCGGCCGCGCCCTGGGGTGGTTGCGGCGGGCGTGCGGTGTAGCCGGTGGCCTCGACCGTCGCGATCGCCGCCTCGACCGGGGTGCCCTCGGGCAGCACGACGTGGGCACTCTCGGTCGCAAAATTGACCGTCGCCGAGACCCCGGGCATCCGGTTGAGCTTCTTCTCGACCCGCGCCGCACACGAGGCACAGGTCATGCCGCCGATCTGCAGGTCGACGGCCTGGACGGCCCGGCCGGGCGTCTCGTCGCTCATCGACTCGCTCCCGCCAACTCGTAGCCGGCCTCCTCGACCGCAGCGGCGACCGCCTCGGCGGGCAGCACTGCCGTGCTGGTCACCGTGACCCGGGACGTGCCGCCGGGCACCAGGTCGACCTCGACCCCGGTGACGCCGTCGACCCTGCCGATCTCCTCGGACACCGCGGACACGCAGTGCCCGCAGGTCATGCCGGAGACGAGATAGGTCGTCGTGGCCATCTGTGCTCCCCCGCTCACGTGTGATGTCACCCCGCTCAGGACCGGACCAGGCGGGCGATCGCGGCGGAGGCCTCCTTGACCTTGTCCTCGCCGACCGTTCCGCCCTCTCGGGTCGCGTCGGCGACGCAGTGCGCGAGGTGATCTTCCAGCAGCTCCAGCGCCACCGCCTGCAGCGCCTTGGTCGCGGCGGAGATCTGGGTCAGCACGTCGATGCAGTAGGTCTCGGACTCGACCATCTTCTGCAGGCCACGCACCTGGCCCTCGACCCGGCGCAGCCGCTTGAGCAGCGCGTCCTTACCCCTCGATGTAGCCCACCATGGCCGCCTCCTCACTCCCCTCGGGTATACCCCCCGTGGGTTTATCTGTAAACCCCCTGGGGGTATCAGTGCGGGGTTGCAGTGCAGCTCAGGAGCGCTCGGCGTTGGCTGTGGTGATGAGCGGCGCCTTGCCCAGGGCGGTGCGCGGGATCGCGGCGACCTCGCGGATCCGAACCGCCAGCGGGGGGGCAACACCCTGGGCGGCGAGCGCGACCTGCAGGCTGGTCACCAACGCCCGGTTGTCCACTTCCTGGGGT
>JBIOVW010000650.1:0-2651 GCA_044867945.1 Nakamurella sp.
TCAGGATGATCTCGCAGGGGTGGTTCGACCGGTACGCGAGCATCCCCCACCGGTCGCCGGACGAAGCCTTCCACCACCTGGTCACCGACATGCTCAGGGAATGGCAGCGGCAGCACGCCGACCGCCCGACGGTGGTCACCGTGGTCGATCAGCAGCAGACGCCTCGCTCCTATCAGATTCGCGATCTGCTCCAGCGCGGCGGACTGCCGTTCGCCTTCCACACTCCCGATTCCTCCGAAGGCGCGGCGTTGTTGGGGCAGATCGGGCGGCCAGCCGGTCCATTCCCCGTCCTGGTCCGGTATGACGGGCACGTATTGACCAACCCGGGCAATGAAGAGATCGCCCTCGCCCTGGGTGTGCGGCACGCGTCCGTCGAGGGGGTGTTCGACGTGGTGGTGATCGGTTCCGGGCCGGCCGGGTTGTCCGCCGCCGTGTACGCGGCCTCGGAAGGACTGCGTACCCTGGTCGTGGATCGTGAGTCCATCGGAGGGCAGGCCGGCACTAGTTCCCTCATCCGCGACTACCTGGGATTCCCCTTCGGTATCGACGGCGGAACTGTGCAACCGGGCCCTGGATCAGGCCTGGTCCTTCGGCGCGGAGACCTCCGTGCTGCGTGACGTCACCGGCCTGCGGGTCGAGGGCGACCACCGGATCCTCTCCTGCGCCGATGGAGCCGAGATCACCACCCGTGCCGTGGTCCTGGCCACGGGCGCCACCTATCGACGGCTTGGGACACCCCGCATTGAGGCGCTCGTCGGCGCCGGGGTGTTCTACGGCGGCGGCGTGACCGAGGCTCCCGCCATGGCAGGTCAGCACGTCTATGTGGTGGGAGCCGGCAACTCCGCAGGACAGGCTGGCGTCCACCTCGCCCGATACGCCAGGCGCGTCAGCATGATCGTGCGCGCCAGCTCCCTCGCCGCCACCATGTCCGACTATCTGGTCAAGACCATCGAGGCCACGCCCAACATCGACGTCCAGGTGCACACCGCCGTGATCGACGGCCACGGCGTCGATCACCTCGAGAGCCTGGTGCTACACGACAGCAGCACCGGCCGAACCCGGACGGTCTCCGCCGCCGCGTTGTTCATCCTCATCGGCGCCCAACCGCACACCGATTGGCTGCCACGCGCCATCGAGCGCGACGACAAAGGGTTCATCCGCACTGGGGCGGACCTGCTACCGCACTCCCCCGGTGAGTCCACACGTACGACGCTGCCGCTGGAAACCAGCCTGCCCGGGGTGTTCGCCGCAGGTGACGTCCGACACGGCTCTGTCAAACGGGTAGCCTCGGCGGTCGGCGAGGGGAGCGTGAACATCCAGTCCATCCACCAATACCTGTTCCCGCAGTGAGCCGCACGCTACGACGTAGCTGCATCGGCGGCCCCACCCCCGGACGCTGGCGTGGTGGTACTCGTCGATGTTGCTGCGCACGCTGCTTGGCGTCGCGCCGCTGACGCGTACCTCGTCGCGGGACTGGGGCGGCAAGCTGGCATAGGACAACCGGTCGAGCAGTCGGCTCAGACGAAGTCGGGCCGATGTGGGGAACAGGGCTGCGCGCCGGCCCAGAACGTCGTAGGAGTCGCGGTCTGCGGCGCTGTGCTCGCCGGCGGCGGCGCCGCTGCTGGGGCGGTGGAGTCGATCAGCACCATGGCGGCGACCTCGCGGGGTAACGGGCGGCAATAGTCAGGCCCTACAGCCCTCGAAGGAGTGGCCCGCCACGACAGAGGGTCCGGGAACGTGTCCGCGCTGCAGCAACGTGTGTAGGCCGGTCGGCTCGCGACCTCGTCCGGTCGCGGTCGCCATCCATGGACGATGCTCGGGTCCGGTGCTGCTGGATGACTATCACCGGAGCAGGGGCGACCGGCCCCGGCTCAGCCGGATCTGTCCTGTATCGTCTGCCGATGGTCGGCGGACGTGCGGCTGATCCGATTAGGGGAGCCGGAATTTGATCACATTGCGCCTGGCTGACGCGTGACCACAGGGTCGGAGGCATCCCGTCGCCCGGTGTCTGTGCCGGCGCTGCTGCGCGCTGCACACATCGGCCCAGCCCTCGCCGTCACCTTTATCGTGGCGTTGCTCGCTGTTGCGTCGCACCTGCCGGCATACCGAGCCGTCGTCGTCACCCTCGCTGTATTCGCGGGTCAGCTCACCATCGGGTGGGGAAACGACCTGATCGACGCCGGCCGCGACCGGGCCGCGGGTCGGACCGACAAACCGCTGGCCACCGGCGCACTCGCCTCCTCGTCGGTGCTGACCTGCCTGCTCCTGGCCGCCGCCGCCTGCGTAGTGCTGTCGCTGTTGGCCGGCTGGCCGAGTGCTGTTATGAATCTGTGCGTCGGTGTGGCTGGCGGGCACCTCTACAACCTCGGTCTCAAAGCCTCGTCGTGGTCCTGGTTGCCTTACGCCGTGACGTTCGGAACGCTGCCTGCGGTGGTGACATTGGCTGACGTGCCACCGCGGTGGCCGCCGTTGTGGATGCTCGTCGCAGCCGGCGCGCTCGGGGTCGCGGCGCACTTCCTCAACGCGTTGCCGGACTTCGACACTGACGAGGCGACGGGCGTGCGAGGGCTGCCGCATCGGCTCGGCCCGGCCGCAACTCGGGCCACCGCGACCGTGCTGCTGGTTGGCGCGTCCGCGGCCGCGGTGTTCGG
>JBIOVW010000651.1:0-11734 GCA_044867945.1 Nakamurella sp.
GCGTTGGTGCCTTCGGCCACCAGTTGCGTGTTGGTCAGGTCGGTGATCGAGGTCCTGAGCTGGTCGCGGGCCTGGCAGATGTCCTCCTTGCCGGCCGGGTAGCTGGTCGATCCCGACGTCGGCGCCATCGACGATGTCGCCGCGGAGGGCGATGACGACGATGTGGTCGTCGCGCCGGATCCGCATCCGGCGACCGCCGCCAACAATGACAGGACCGCTGCGACACCCAGCAAACGCATGCCGAGCCGGCCGGGGGATCGACGTCCACGATCGGGATTTCGGTGCTGTGCGGTGGTCGTGGAGTGGTGAATCACGTCGTTCGGCACGCCGACGGCGTCAGGGGATGCGCCGAGAACGGACATGGGTTGCTCCCATCCTTGTTCGATGGTGACGCTCGGCCGGTGTGTGGATCAACGTGATGTCCCCGGGCCGAGTCGACACACTTCGCGGGAATGATATCGGTTGGCTGACGGTTTCGGTCGGCGCCGCGTCGACTCATCAGGGGGCCGTTGACTCATCAAGAAGGTCCGACCAGAAATGCGCCGAGTTCGCCTGGGCAGGTAGGTCCCTGCCGAATGGGTTCTCAACGCGATCGTGCTCGCAGTCGCGCTGTTTCTCATCGGGGTGCCCGCCAGGTGATCACCTCTTTCCGACATCAACCGACTCGAGCGCTGTTGATCGTGCTGCCCCTGGCGACCGAACGTTCGCGGCCGGCGGGGCGTCCGACGCCGATCACGTGACGAAACTCCTCCCCGAAGTCGCCCCTCCTTGACCTGGACCCAGTCCTGGTTGAGAAGGTTCACGGCCTTGCCCGCGAGGACGTAGAAGTTCCGGCGCGCTGACGACGCCTTCGGCGTCCTTGGAAGCGAACATCAGATCGAGCAGCCGGTGGTGCCCGTGCCGACCAGATCCGACAACGCTGAGACGATCGCCCCATTGAATTTGCTTGCTCCGGGATCCCAGAACCAAGACGTCGACGGGATCGTTGTCCACGGCGTACTCCTCTCGGGCCGGGTCTCGTCGCACCTTCCCAGCGGTACACCTACGACGAGAGCACACGGCACACATGCCTGCCTCATCCGAGACGGATGAGTGGTGACCCAGTATTGGCGAGGGATGGTACATCGCGTCGGTCGGTGGTGCGATCCCCGTGGGGACAGACGCCGCGACGACCGTTGCTCGAGCGACCGCCGGAGTAAAGCGGTGGTCGACGACATGGCCACCAGAGTTCAACGATGCAGGAACGCTTGACGTGCGGCATGTCGCGCGTGCCGATACCGGGCCGAAAGGCCCACCACCGCAGTATGATTCGTGGCATCTGTCGTCATTGGTCGCCCTGCGGCCGTGGTCCCGGTTCATCGTTGGCCAGCGCCGTTTCGAGAGTCGCCCGAGCTTCGCCGAGTTCGTATCGGATGGTCGTGATGTCGACGGGTGGGGTGGTCGTTTCGGCTGCCGCGTCGATGCGCGTCCGCGCTGCTCGCACCGCGTCCCGCAGGACGCGGGCCCGGGCTGCCTGCTGATCGTCGGGGGCGGTGGACTCGAGTCCGGTCAGCGTGTCCTCCAGGGTGAACACCCGGTCCCGGGTGACCTGCCAGGCTCCGGCGACCTGATCCCGGGCCCCGTCTCGCTGCAGCTGCGGGATGAGTTGTCGGGCAAACCAAACGCCCTCGCCGGTCGCAACCATCAGCTGCGCATTCCAGGAGTTGCGGCGGCGCCGGGCGGCCAGCAGGAGTGCAATGACGACGGCGACGCCGAGCAGGGCGGCGCCGAGAAGCCACCACGGCCAGGTGGAGGTCTCGGTCGCCGTCGTCGTGGGTTGCGCGGACGCCATCGACGTGGTTGCCGACGGAAGGGTCGGGGTGACGGTCACCGTTGCGACCGGCGTCGAGACGGGGGTGGGCGTCCCGGTCGACGTCAGGGTGACCTGGGTGGTCTCCGTCATCTGCGCGGTTTCCGTGACCTGGGCCGTCAGCGTGATCTGGGCCGTTTCCGTGACCTGATTTGTCTGGGTGACCTGCGTGGTCGCCGGCTGCGTCGGAGTCGCAGTCGACGTGTCCGGGGCCGCGGGCGGGGTGGTCTCCGCGGACGTGGCTGTCTGGCCGAGGACCGGAGTACGCGTGGGCGTCGGTTCCGTCTGCGGCGCCTCGACCGTCGTCGATGTCGCCGGCTCGGTGCGGTCGATCGACAGCGACACCGTCGGCAGTTGCGCTGACGCGGTGCGGCTGGGCAGCGAATCCCCGCCGGAACCTCCGCAGCCACCGAGTATCAGCAGGATGCCGATCACGGCCGGACCGCACAGCGCTCGCCGCCGGCCGCTCGGTGCTTGCCTCTTGTCCAGGTCCATGGCCGCGATGACTCCGTCTCGGTCGGTGGTCGAAGGCTGATGCTCAGTCTGAGTGGGCTCTGTTCGGTACCACTGCCGCGGTGGTGCCACAGGTGGGCCGGCCGGCTCCCTGTTTGTCACTCCTCTCACAAAGAAGAATGATTATGAAACACGTCACCGTCGGACCAGGGTGGGCGCGCCACACTCATCCGATTCGGATGAGGGGCCGGTGGCCGGGCCGACGAATGGGTTGGGTCGAGAGTTTTTGACGCAGCACTCTTTCCAGTCCTGAAAGGGGTTCGTGATGCCTTCCTCCACCGCCGCGGCGCACAGCCGGCCGACCAGGGGCAGCGGAGTCGCGACCGGATTCATCGTGTTCGCCGGCGTCGCGATGGTCATGATCGGCGCACTCCACGCCATCCAGGGTCTGATCGCGTTGTTCAACGACGACCGATGAGGTCGTACGGTGCGCAATCGCGGTTCACCGGGCGGAGATGGCCGACTTGATCAAGATACCGGTGGCCGGCGGGATCGACTCCGGCGGGCGCGGCGGACGAGCGGCCGCCGTGGCCACCAGTGAGGTGCGGATGTTGGCCGGGAGGCCTAGTGGCGGCTGATCGGCCAGTGCCCGGCACCGGTCGGTCCACCGCCGTCATCCGTCCTGCGCATCGCCGTCCTGGTACCCGGCGGTCCCATCATCCTGGCTCGGTGTGTCGATCGTGCACCCCACCGGCGCCGCCGAGGAACGGGAGACGGTGCTGTCGGCCTTGTGGTTGTCGGCATTGCGCGACGCGGCAACGAAACCGACCCGACCCCGGCTGCTGCCCGGCTGAGATAGGTCAGCCCAGAAAGAACGCGCGCAGCGCCGGCGCCAGGGCGTCGTCGGCGACGCCGTGCCAGCTGCCGGGAAGACTGCGGTAGGTCCCCTCGGGCAATCCCGCCGCGACGGCCGCCGCCATGCTCCTGAGATCATCGGTGCTGCATGCGCTGGCGAGGACCAGGGTGCGCACCCGCACCGACCGGAGCAGGTCGAGCGAGGTGGCCTGGCTGAGCCGGCAGTCGTAGACCAGGGTGGGCGCCACGGACACCATCGCGACCCACGCGGGAGTGCTGCGCATCGGGTCGATCAGCTCGTCGGGCACCCCGATGCCCGTCAGGTAGTACTCGACGGCGTCACTGGGCCGGCCGGCGTCCACGAGGTCGATCAGTCCGGTGGTGAATGCCCGCTGCTCGTCGCGGGCACCGCGCTCGTCGTTCTCGATCGGTGGCTCGAGCAGCGTCATCGCCCGGATCGGCAGCCCGGCCGCGGCCGCCTGCACGGCCAGCAGTCCTCCCGAGGAGAATGCGTGCACGAACGCGGTCCCGCCGACCGCGTCGATCACGGCGGCCAGGTCGCCGACTTCACGCTCGACCGAGTATTCCCGCTCGTCCGTGCTCTCGCCCCGTCCTCGCCGGTCGAACCGGACGACGGTGAAGTCGGTGGTCAGCCGCTCGGTCAGGCCGTCGAACGAGCTGAAGTCGCGGAAGTGTGCGGCCGCGTCGACCAGGACGAGGACCGGTCCGGTACCGACGCGCTCGTAGGAGATCCGCGTGCCGTCCGCGGATCTGGCGATGCCGGTGCGGCGATTCATCGAACCTCCTGCGATGAACTGTACTGTACTGTTCAGTTCAATTAGAACACCCCCACGGTGAACTGTCCAGTACAGATCGGAGTTCTCGGTGCCCACTGCTCGCGGCTCGGAAGGCCGTTCCGGACGCAAGCGGTCGGCGATCCTGGATGCCGCCCGGACGCTGTTCCTGGATCGGGGGTTCGACGCGGTGACCATGGACGACGTCGCGGCCACCGCAGGGGCGTCGAAGGTCACCGTCTACAAACACTTCTCCGACAAGCGGAACCTGTTCGTCGGAGTGGTCACGGCGGCCATCGACGAGGCCGAGATCGGCACGCACGATCTCGTCGCGGCCCTGGGCGCCACCGAGGACCTGCCCGGGGATCTGACCGCATTCGCCCGGCAACACATCGTCGACGTCACCCGGCCGCACCTGATCAGGATGCGCCGGATGATCATCGGCGAATTCCGGCGGTTTCCGGAACTGGCCGCCGCTTGGCACCGGGCCGGACCGGAACGCGCGCATGCCTCGCTGGGCGAGCAGTTGCGGCGGTTGGCAGACCGTGGCCTGCTGCGCGTGCCCGACCCGGTGCTGGCCGCGCAACATCTGAACTACCTGATCCTGGCCATCCCGGTGAACGAGGCCATGTTCACCGGCGGCGACTTCCCGGCGGGGTCCCGGCGGTTGCGGCGACTGGCGGACGAGGCGGTGCGGGTCTTCCTCGCCGGTTACGCACCGGGGCGCAGTGATTGACCCCGAATCAGCCGAATACCGGTCGGTCAGCGGCGGAGCAGCAGGCCGGCGTCACCGAACTCGTGCCAGCGATAACGGAGGGCGATCGCGGCGTCGTAGGCGCGTTGGGTCAGCTCGGGCCCGGCCACCGCTTCCACCAGCAGCAGGTGCGAGGCGTTCGGGTGGTGCCAGCCGGTGATCAATCCGTCGACGACGGCGACGCCGCGGGACGGATCGATGGTCAGGGTGGTCCAGCCTGCGGCGGCGGTGATCGACCCGTCCGGAGTTGCCGCGCTCTCCAGCGCGCGGGTGACGGTGGTGCCGACCGCGATCACCCGCGCGCCGGCGTCATGGGCGGCCCGCACGTGTGCCGCGGTCGGTTCCGGGACGTCGAACCACTCGGCCTGTGGTGCCTCACCGGCGTCCTGCGAGGACACCCCCGTGTGCAGGGTGACCGGCACCACGGCCACGCCGCCGGTCTCCAGGCGAGACACCAGGTCGGTGGTGAACGGTCGCCCGGCGCTGGGCATTTCCGCGCTGCCGGGGCGGACGCCGAATATCGTCTGGTAGTCGGTCAGCGGGAATCGTCGGCCGAGGTAGCCGTAGGCAATGGGACGCCCGTACCGGTGCAGATACGGCAGGACGGCGCGGATTCCGTGAACCCGAACCCGCCACAGCCGGGACCCCGACCCGGTGGGCCCGGATCCCGGCCGGGGATAGGGTTCCAGGAGCCGCAGCCGCGCGCGCCCGGGCAGGTGCACGGCCTCGCCCGGCTCCCCGTCCAGCACCGGCGCCGCCGCGGCGGGTGCGCTGCGCAACTCGGCGACCCAGCGGCCGTCGCCCAGGTCGGTGGCCAGGTGCACGACCACCGGTCGCCCGGACGACCGGCGCCCGTCGACCTCGGCCGGCAGGGTCGCGGAGTCGTTGACCACCAGCACGTCACCCGACCGGAGGTACGAAGGCAGGTCGGTGAAGCTGGTGTGGGTGATGCCGGCGCCGTCCGCGACCAGCAGCCGGACCCCGTCGCGGGTCAGCCCCCGGTACTCGGGTGGCTCGGACGCCGTCCGAATGTCCTGAGCGCCGAACGTGGTCGACGGCGCGGTCAACAGGGTGCTCACCGGTCGGCCGCCGCGAGGTCGGGCGGCCGGGCTCCGGCCGGCTCGGCGCCGCTCTCGCCCGCCCGGTAGCGCCCACCTGGGGGTCGCCGCTGGATCAGGTCGAGCACGGCGGGGACGACGTCGACCGGGAGTCGCCGGTCGCTGATGTCCTCCCCGGGGAACGCCGCCTGCTGCATGTCGGTCCGCATGTCACCGGGATCGATGGCATAGCAGGCGATGCCGGGATTCTCGACCCCGAAGGTGAGGGTCAGGTGGTCGAGCGCGGCCTTGCTGGCCCCATAGGCGCCCCAACCGGCATAGTGCTCGACCGCCGCGTCCGAGGAGATGTCGATCACCATGCCGCCGACGGTGGATAATGCCGGCAGCAGGGCCGCGGTGAGGGCGAACGGTCCGAGCAGGTTGACCGCGAGGACCCGCTGCACGTCGCCGAAGGACAGCCGGCCGAGCTCGCGCAGGGGCGTGGGTCCCAGGCTGCTCGCGTTGTTCACCAGCAGGTCGAGCGAGCCGGTCCGCTGGATCTCGGCGACGACGTCGGCCCGGTGCACGGGATCGGCGATGTTCCCGGCGATCGCCGTGACCGACGCCGCAGCGGGCAGCTCCCGCGCGACCGCCGCCAGCCGGTCGGCGCCCCTGGCGGTGATGACCAGATGCCAGCCCCGGCCGGCGAGCTCGGCGGCCAGTGCCCTGCCCAGACCGGCCGATCCACCGGTGATGAGTGCTCGTGGCATGAAACCCTCCGCTTCCGACGGCACGATGTGCTTCATTCTTCAAGTTGAAGTCAGGTTTAAGTCAAGCTACGGTGGTTCGATGGCCGGGACGGAACTGCTGACCGTGTCACAGGTGGCCGCGCGAAGCGGCTTTGCTGCGTCGGCGTTGCGCTTCTACGAGCGGGAGGGTCTCATCGCTGCTCGGCGGACGCCCGGCCGTCAGCGTCGGTACGAGCGAATCGTGCTGCGCCGGCTGGCGTTCATCAGGGCCGCGCGCAACGTCGGCCTGTCCCTGGACGAGATCCGCGACGAGCTCGCCCACCTGCCCGTCGACCGGGCGCCGACGGCCACCGACTGGCGGCGCATTTCCCGGAACTGGCGGCACCGGCTCAACGACCGGATCGCCGCGATCGAGGCGCTGCGCGATCGGCTGGACAGCTGCATCGGCTGCGGCTGCCTGTCGCTCAAGGCGTGCGCCCTCTACAACCCCGACGACAGGCTGGCCGGCCAGGCCGAGCCGCCAGGTGCTGCGCTGCTGCCGGCGCTGTTGCGTAGGCCGGGCACCATCACGGATTGAGGACGTGGTGGTCGATCATTCGTGCCGGCCCCGCTGCCGACCCGTGCGCAGCAGGCCGACCGCCCACACCACGAACCCGGCCAGCGCGAACACCACGAGCATGATGCCGACCCAGGTCCAGAACCGACCAGCGGCGTCCGGATGGTCACCGCCGCCCCCAGCACGCCCGCCGTCGCGGTGAGCGCCACCGTCAGCGTGGTGACCTGCGAGAAGTACTTCAGCTGGGGCGAACACACCATCCAGCGCGTCGATAAGCCCCCACCACGCGATGACCGCGATGATCGAGCGCCAGGCCGTCACCCCGACCGGGCCGCGTTTCGCCGGTGCGGCGGTGCGTGCGGGTGCGGTGTCCATGGGGCCTCCGGAGGTGGGTGAGCCGATGGTAGGCACCCACCGCCGTGACAAGCTGGCCCCATGACCCTCGCCGACCTGATCCCAACCCGTGACGGCGAGGCCGGCTGGGACACCCCGCTGGGCGGGCAACCCACCGGAACCCAACCGGACCCGGCCGAGCTGTTCGACATCTTCGCCGGCTGGGCGGCCGACCGGGGACTGCCGCTGTACCCGCACCAGGAGGAGTCGCTGCTGGAGATCGTCGCGGACGCCAACGTCATCCTCGGCACCCCGACCGGTTCCGGGAAGAGCCTGGTCGCCACCGCCGCCCTGTTCACCGGGCTGGCCACCGGCCGCCGGTGCTACTACACCGCGCCGATCAAGGCCCTGGTGTCGGAGAAGTTCTTCGACCTGGTCGACATCTTCGGCGCGTCCGCGGTCGGCATGATCACCGGCGACTCGGCGGTGAACGCCGCAGCGCCGATCATCTGTTGCACCGCGGAGATCCTCGCGTCGGTCGCGCTGCGCGGTGGCGCGGACGCCGATGCCGGCGTGGTGGTGATGGACGAGTTCCACTACTACGGCGATCCGCAACGAGGCTGGGCCTGGCAGGTGCCGTTGCTCGAACTCACCGGGGCCCAGTTCGTCCTGATGTCCGCCACCCTCGGTGACGTCCGCTTCTTCGCCGACGACCTGACCCGGCGCACGGTTCGGTCCACCGCCGTCATCATCGACGTGCCGCGGCCGGTGCCGCTGCACTATTCCTACACTCTGGTGCCGCTCACCGAGACCCTGCAGGACCTGCTGCAGACCCAGCGGGCGCCCGTCTACATCGTGCACTTCACCCAGGCGGCTGCGCTTGAACGGGCCCAGGCGCTGTCCAGCCTGGCGGTGGCCAGCCGGGCCGAGCGGGACGAGATCGCCGACGTCATCGGCGGATTCCGATTCTCCCCGGGGTTCGGCCGCACCCTGTCCAGGCTGGTCCGGCACGGCATCGGCGTGCACCACGCCGGAATGCTGCCCAAGTACCGGCGGCTGGTGGAAAAGCTCGCCCAGTCCGGGCTGCTGAAGGTGATTTGCGGCACGGACACCCTGGGTGTGGGCATCAACGTGCCCATCCGCACCGTGCTCATCACGTCGCTGTCCAAGTACGACGGCCGCCGAACCCGGCTGCTCTCCGCGCGGGAGTTCCACCAGATCGCCGGCCGCGCCGGGCGAGCCGGCTTCGATGTCGCCGGTGACGTCGTCGTGCTCGCCCCCGAGCACGTCATCGAGAACGAACGGGCTCTGGCCAAGGCCGGCGACGACCCGGCGAAGAAGCGGAAGGTGGTGCGCCGCAAACCGCCCGAGGGATTCGTGAACTGGACCGAGAGCACGTTCGACAAGCTGGTCCAGGCGCAGCCGGAACAGCTCACCTCACACTTCCGGGTGTCCCATGCGATGGTGCTCGGCGTGGTGTCCCGGCCGGGCAACGCGTTCGAGCACATGCGCGCCCTGATCGAGGGCAGCCACGAACCACGGCCTCGGCAGTTACGACATGCGCTGCGGGCCATCGCCATCGCCAAGGCGCTGATCGCCGCAGGGATCGTCGAACGGCTCGACGCCCCGGACGAGACCGGCCGACGCTACCGGCTGACCACCGACCTCCAACTGGATTTCGCGCTGGATCAACCACTCTCACCATTGGCGTTGGCCGCACTGGACATCCTGGACATGGCCGCCGACACCTACCCACTGGACGCGGTCTCGCTGATCGAGGCCACCCTGGAGGGACCGTTCCCGGTGCTGTCGGCGCAGCGGTTCAAGGCCCGCGGCGAGGCTATCGCGGCGATGAAGGCCGAGGGCATCGAGTACGAGCAGCGGATGGAGCTGCTCGAGGACATCGACCATCCCAAGCCGCTGGCCGACCTCATCGAAGTGGCCTACGACGCCTACCGCAAGGGTCACCCGTGGATCGCCGAATATCAGCCCGAACCCAAGTCGGTGGTCCGGGACATGTACGAGCGGGCGATGACGTTCTCCGAGTACATCGCGTTCTACGGACTCGCCCGCTCCGAGGGCGTGGTGCTGCGCTACTTCGCCGACGCCTACCGGGCGCTGCGCCGCACGGTGCCGACCACCGCACGAACCGACGAGCTGACCGACATCACCAGCTGGCTCGGGGAACTGGTCCGCGGCGTGGATTCCAGCCTGCTCGACGAGTGGGAGGCGCTGGCGCATCCGGACGTCGACGAGCTCATCCTGCCCGGCAGCAGCGGGGAGATACGACCACCCATCGCCGCCCGCGGCGTCACCGCCAACGAACGCGGTTTCACCGTCATGGTGCGCAATGCCCTGTTCCGTCGGGTCGAGCTGCTGGCGCGGGAGGATTACGCCGCGCTGGGCGAGCTGCATGCGGCCCAGGGGTGGCGGGCCGACTCGTGGGAATCGGCGCTGCACGGCTATTGGAACGAGTACGACATGCTCGGCATCGGCCCGAACGCCCGCTCCGCCGCGTTGGTCGTCATCGATCGGACGACCGAGAAGTGGCACGTCCGGCAGGTTTTCGACGACCCGTCCGGCGACCACGACTGGGGGCTGAGCGTCGAGGTCGGCCTGGCCGCGTCGGACGAGGCCGGCGAGCCGGTGCTGACGATCCTGGACCTGGGACCGGCCACGGGCTGACCCGGCGTCAAGCCGGGCAGAGCTTGTCCAGCTCGACCAGGTCCTCTGCGGTGGGGGTCCAGGCGGTGCCGGCCTCCGCGTTCGCCCGGATCTGTTCCGGGGTGGTGGCACCGGCGATCACCGCGGCGACCGGCTCCTGGGCGAGCAGCCAGCCGAACGCGACCTGCAGGATGGTCACGCCGCGCTGGTCGGCGAACGCCTGCAGGGCCTCCAGCCGTTCCCACGGCGCGGTGTTCAGCAGGTGCGGCTTGATGGCCTGCAGCCGGCTGCCGTCGGGCGCGTCGGTCCGGGTGTACTTGCCGGACAACAACCCGTTGGCCAACGGGTAGAACGGCAGCACGCCGAGCCCGAACTCCCGCGCCGCCGGCATCAGCTCCGCCTCGATGCCCCTGTTGAGGAGCGAGTACTCGTTCTGTGCGGAGATGAACGGGGTGCGGTGATCGACCCGCGCCCGCCACGCGGCGTCGGCGACCTGCCAACCGGCGAAGTTCGAGTGCCCGACGTAGCGGACCTTGCCCTCGGCGACCAGCTCATCAAGGGCGGCCAGCGTCTCCTCGATCGGCGTCAGCGGGTCGGGCTGGTGGAATTGGTACAGATCGATCCAATCCGTCTGCAACCGGCGCAGCGAGTTCGCCACGGCCCGGCGCACGTACCAGCGGGAACCGCGCGCGCCGAAGTCCGGACCGTCCACTTCGTGCATGTCCATGCCGAACTTGGTGGCGACGACGACGTCGGCCCGCCGCTTGCCCAGCGCCCTGCCGAGCAGCTCCTCACTGTGGCCGGATGGGCTGCCGTAGATATCGGCGACGTCGAACAGGGTGACGCCGGCGTCCAGCGCCGCGTCGATCAGCGCCTGCGTGCCCTCGGGTGTGTTCGTGACGGTGTTCGGCCGGCCCAGGTTGTTGCAGCCCAGGCCGGTTGCGGAGACGGCGAGGCCGGAGTTCCCGAGCCGCCGCAATGCTGGTTGTGCCATGGCGGCGAGCCTAACCGCACGACTGCTTCAGCCCGATCCCCCAGTCAAGCCCGATACCGTAGTGATCGTCGGCATGGCGAGCGCTCAGGAAGTAGCGGTGCTGGTATCGAATCAGAAACCTTCCATCCTTCGATCCGCAGGCGGCGATGGCGCACCACCGCAGGCCGGGATCCGGCGACCGGAGATGGATGGGACCCACGTCGAGTCCCGGGCAGTTGATGACCAGCCTCGCGTCGGCACCACGGAAATCGGACGTGCCCTGGTAGATCGACGCGAAGATCACGGCGAACGCGATCCGGTCCGGCCGGCTCATGACGAGCAACTCGCCGGCCGAATCGGGACCGTCCCGAGTGTCGCGCGGGATCACGATGTACGGTTCGCAATCCCGCGATCCCAGCAGTCCGCCGACCGATTGCACGACTCCCCGCGTGCCATCGGTGAGCACATACATGCAGCCGATGTCCAGCTCGCATCGCGCCGAACCGACGGCGGCCGGTTTCCAGGCGAGCTCGAACGAAACCGGATGCTGTGCCGAACAGATCGAATCGAACTCAGACTGCATAATGCCCCCCAGCGACCGATGCACCGGTGAGCTGCCGCAGCCGCCCGACCAGTACGGATATCCAAACCAACAGACGGGCGCGGTGATCATCCTGCACCGCAGATGCCGCAAAGACCCGCAGGGCGCGCAGCAGT
>JBIOVW010000652.1:0-2116 GCA_044867945.1 Nakamurella sp.
CAACCAGTCCGTCCTGCGCGGGTTAGAAGTGCGGCACCATGGCCTTTGCCATCGGGAGACGCGTTAGCGTGGCCACAAGTGACGATTTGGTTCTACCGGCGAAGAGGTGCAGGCCGGTGCTTGGTAAGGTCCAGGCCAGACCTGCCAGGGGACCCGCATGAAGTGGGGCCCACTCCCGGTTCCGGTGTGCTGCGCCACGACGGGCCCGGCCCAACGCGCCGGGTGCGCGCTCGAGAGCGTTAATCGGGCTCTTCGACTTTCCACGTGATGCCTGGGGTGTTCACGCCGCGCTTCGGGCGGCGTTGTAGGCCATGATGCGGCACCTGTAGTTCGCCGAGGAGCGGTAGCCGCGGCCGGTGCGCTTGATGTTCTTGATGGTGACGTTGGCGGCCTCGGTCTTGGCGTTGGTGGCGCGGGTGAGGATGAAGGTCTTTATCTCGGGCCACCAGGCGTCGATGGTCGTCTTCAGTCGAGTCGTTTCGGGCATCGCTGCCCAGCTGACGTACTGGTCGAACCGGCGCCGAGCCTCCTTGGCGTCGGCCAAGGTGGTGCAGGTCAGGATCAGCCGGAGCTGTTCCTTCACGCCCCAGGCGGCGCCGATCTCCTGGGTCGGGTCGTCGGCGGCGAGGACCTCATCGAGCCGTCCTCGACCCCGAGCCGACAGGGTGTTGTAGCCGCGGAGCAGCAGCAGCCGGTGCGCCCAGGCGAGGTCGATTTGGCGGCCGCGGCGGCCGCGGCGGTCCCAGGACACCCGCCGCCGGACAGAGGTGACCATGTCGTTGGCCAGCTTCACAAGGTGGAAGTGATCCACGCTGACCCGCGCCTTGGGCAGCAGCCGGCGGACCGCGGAGCGGAACGCCGCGGAGGGGTCGATCGCCACGACCTCGACTCGCCGACGCCACCACTTCGGTTGCGCCTGCAGCCAGGTCCGGACCGCCGCGGAGTCCCGGCCGTCGACGAGGTCGATGACGTTCCCGCTGCTCAGGTCCACCAGACAGGTCATCCACGGCTCAACCCGCCGCCACCGGCCAGGACCACCAGCCGGGTAGTGGGGGTCGCGGAACCACCGCACGCTGCGGAACCGGTGCTCATCGATCCCGAGCCGACGCACCAGCCGCGGGCGGCCCCGACCCAGCTCGGCACGTCTGATCATGGCGGCGGTCAGCTGCCGCATCACCGTGGGCCACGACACCGCGAACTGCGCCGCGACCCGCTCCACTGGTCGAACCTCCCCGGCCACGGCGTCGATGAGCGCGTCCTTCAATCGGGTGGTCATCCTGGCCCGCGGCGGGACCTGGTCGGTGTGCTCGGTAAAGGACGTCCGTGGACACTCCACCTCCGCGCACCGCCACCGCCGCTTGACCCACTGCACGGTGACGACGCCATCGAAGGGGACATCACGCAACCGCTGCGTCGTGCGCTGGTGCACCCGCACACTGAGCACCCCGCAACTGGGGCAGGCGCCCTCGGTCGCGGTGCCCACGACCCGGACCGTCCGGTGGCCATCACCGTCGTCGCGGACGACGTCGCTCACGCGGTAGCCGGGCAGGTTGAACAACACCGATGCCGCCGAGGGCGACGACGGCAGGGCAGCACTCGTAGAGTCCTTCACGCTGGTGGTCCTGTCGGTTGGATGCTTGGTAACACCCACCCTGATGCAGGGCCACCGGCGCCTACCTCAGGACACGATCACGCGAAAGATTGAAGAGCCGGGTTGACCGGGGGAAGCCGGGCGGCGTCGGAGGGCTGCAGGTCCGCGCCCTGCAGGGGCGTGCCGGCCAGTTCGGGCGGCCGCACGTCTGATGTGGGGCCGGTCCCGGAGCTGGTGCGCACCACGGCCATCGCCTGGCCCTGTTTGCCGAAGGGGACGGCGACGAGCGGGAACACCCCGTCGGCGAGGGTAGTGGTGACGTCGTACCGTTCTCCCATCCCGATGTAGAATGCGTCGGTGTCGCGGGGGACCACGGCGTACCCGTCGGTGTGGGTGACGGTCAGCCGGTGCCCGCCGAGGGCGACCGTGAAGATCGTGTCGCTGGCGGCGTTGATGACCCGCATCCGGACGCGCTGGCCCGGTTTGGCGGTCAGGGATACGGGGGCGGCGGGGACGCGCCCGTTG
>JBIOVW010000653.1:0-2937 GCA_044867945.1 Nakamurella sp.
AGGCGTCGGAGGGGGGCGTCGTTCCAGTAGCGGATCCCGCACCGGTACGCTCTCGCGGCGGCGGCACTCGTCGGAACGCCTCCGACCGCAAGCAGCTGCCGGAGTGCGTGTCTGGCGCACGACCCGCATGCAGGACGCGAGAGACGGCTGATCTCATCTTCAACGGCCTGGCTTGTGGCACGCTCCCTAGCCCTAGGCCTATGCCTATGTCAGGCGAGACGAGGACGACTGCTCGGACAGCATCGGAACCCGTCCTGAGTGACCGATCTAGGCGTCGACGGAGTTGTTGTAGGCCTTGATGACATGGCCGGGGAGGCGCCCGACGTCGCGTACCGTGAGGCCTTGGCCTCTCGCCCAAGCCCGGATCGCCTCGGCGTTTCCCGTTGGCGTGGGGTTCGCCGGCCGGGCTGCGGCCTTCCTTGTCGTTGCCTTCGCGGCCGGCCTTTTCGTGGGAGTCCGCGAGGTGGCCGTGATGCTCGCAGCCTCGCTGGAGGTCTCTCTCCCGGCGGTGCCCTGGGTTGGTGTCTTCTTTGCGGTTGCCCGGGCCGTCGCCGTCGCCTGCTTGGTCGCGGTTGGTTTGGCCCTGGTCCGTTTCGAGGGGACCCTGTTCGCGATTGCGGCCGCTGCCGCGGCAGCATCGGTGGTGGATTCTGGTGTCGACCGCTCGGTGGAGCCGAGTTCGGTACCGTCGGCCGATGATGGCGAGACTTGTTGGGCGGGAGCCTTTCCGGGACTCGCCTTCCGCGGGCCTGGCTTTCCTGCGCTGTCCGCGGGTGCGGTGGGCTTGGAAGCGGTTGCCTTGCGCGACCTGGAGCGGGATCGGCTCTCGACGGCGACACCTGGGGCCTCGACCTGCCCGTCTGACCGGGTGGCGTGCGTGACCGGACCCGGGTCGACAACAGCTGGTGTGGTGGTGGAGACGTCTCCTGCCCGTGTCGGCTCTCGAGCGGTCTTGGTCCGCCGCTTGTTGTGCTTCTTGTGCTTCTTGTTGCTCTTGCCCTTCTCGGTTCGCTGCGCGGAGGGGGCCTCGCCGAACGCGTGGCGCACCGTGTTTAGCGCGGTCTCCAATGAGTCGTGACGGGTATCGACCGTGATCTTCATCGACCGCTCCAGCACCAGAGGAATCGACGGTTGAAGACCCCGGGGGCGGCGCCGTCGATGGACGTCTTGCTGGGAGAACCGTAGCCGGTCATCCTGCCTGGACCACGGGCCTGGGCCGGGGCGCAGCGTCCGATGCGTCGCCTCCGGCGCCAGAGACGTGCCCTCACGGTTCAACCGTGTGTCGACATCGTCGTCCGCCTCCCGCCGATTGCGTGGCCGTCCCTGCGGGGACGAAGTTGCTCGGACGTTGTTCAGAGGGCTTCCTGACGCACTTCTGGTGCCCGGCTCGGCCTCGGTTCGAGCGGAAGCGCTGCAAGCCTGCGCTCAGGGCGATTCGGAGTGAGGTGCTGTCAACGGACCGGAGGCGCGTGATCGGGACCTGTTGGCGGGAGGTCGAGGTAGGGTCGGGGCGTGGTGGTGGTCGCAGCGAGCCGCTGCTCGGCTGCCCGGCGCCGGGACTGAGGATCGGCCTTGGCGGTCTTCTTGCGGCCGTCGGCGTTGATCTCGTCGATGCGGGCCTGGGCGTAGGCCGGGCGGTTGCGGTCGCGGTGCATGCTCTCGGTGACGGTCTGGTGCTCGAGGATGCCGGGCGCGAGGTGCAGCTGCTGGTGGAGACGTTCGAAGCCGTCGAGCCAGCGCTCGGAGCCGCGGGAGCCGAGGATGCGCGCGGTCTGGTGGATGAGGCTCTGGCGGACGTCGGTCTCGGACCAGTGTCCTGCGGTGCGCAGCAGGTGGTCGATCATCGCGTCGCCGAGCGGGGACCGGTTCTCGATGGCGGCGGTGATGCCGTCGGGGCCGCGTGTCTCGAAGAGTGTGGCCGGGTCCAGGCCGGCGGGTAGTTCGAGGTAGGTGGGGTCGAGGTCGGCGGCGGTCAGGTGCCAGAAGGCCTTCTGCGCGGACGTCCACCCGGCGGGGTCGGAGTCGGTGGCCACGGCGATGCGGTGGCGGCCGTTGACCATGTCGATGGTGGCGCGTAGCAGCTTGATCTGGTTGATGGTGAGCGCGGTGCCCATCGGGGCGATGCCGGCGGCGGTGCCGTTGCTGCCCAGGGTGATGGCCAGTGCGTCCATGGGGCCTTCGACGATGACCGGGAGCGCGCCGTTGGCGAGGAGTTCGCGGGTTTCGGCGTAGCCGAAGAGTGCCTCGCCCTTGGTGAAGACGGGGGTGCTGCGGGTGTTGAGGTACTTCGGTCCGGCGAAGTCGTCGTCGGTCTTGGTGGGGTTGCGGCGGCCGATGAAGCCGAGGATCGCCTCTCCTGTGGGGTCGTGGGGGTCGCGGATGGGGATGAGGAGCCGGTCGCGGAAGAAGTCGCGGTAGTAGTGGGTGCCGTCGTCGCGTTCGCGCCGAGAGATGAGGCCGGCCTGGGCGAGCTCGTCGAGGGTGGCGCCCTGGTCGGTGAGGTGGCGGATTGTTGAGCGTCGCGTTGTTTGACGATCTCGGCGTCGTGGTCGGTGACGATGAGGTGGGTATGGCAACGCCCCCGGTTTGGGTATGGCCGGGGGCGTTGGTCGTCGCTGTGAGGTGGTGGTCGTCAGCGGTGACGGGTGCTATTCGGTGTTCTCGGTGATCGCGGACTGGGCGGCGTGCAGGTCGACGATGGACTTGGACGCGGCGTAGGTGGCGATCAGGGCGGAGACGGCGAGGTTGTTGACCGCTCGGGGGTAGCCGCGGGAGGCCTGGTGGATGGCGGTGATGGCGTCGTCGGAGAACAGCGGGTCGGCGCGGCCGGCGGTTTTGAGGTGGTGCCGGACGTAGTCGGTGGTGTCGGTCGGGTTCATCCCGGTGATCGCGTATCTGGTGGAGACGCGTTGATCCAGGGCTGCGAGGACGGCGAGT
>JBIOVW010000654.1:0-3721 GCA_044867945.1 Nakamurella sp.
CCCTGGGCCAGGGTGAACATCGAGTGGTTCAGCGCGTGGAACCCGGCCAGGGTGATGAACTGGAAGGCGTAGCCCAGATCGCCCAGCTCGTCCTGGAAGGTGGCGATCTCCGCGTCGGACAGCTTGGAGCGCCAGTTGAACGACGGCGAGCAGTTGTAGGCGAGCTTCTTGCCGGGGAACTCGCGGTGCAGCTCGGTGGCGAACTCGCGGGCCAGGCCCAGGTCCGAGGTGCCGGTCTCGACCCAGATCAGGTCGGCGTACCGGGCGTACTGCTTGGCCCTGGCCAGCACCGGCTCCAGGCCGCTGCGTACCCGGTAGAAGCCCTCCGAGGTGCGCTCACCGGTCAGGAACGGCTGGTCGACCGGGTCGACGTCGCTGGTGATCAGGTCCGCGGCCAGCGCATCGGTGCGGGCCACCACGATGCTCGGCACGCCGGAGACGTCGGCGGCCAGCCGGGCGGCGTTCAGGGTCCGGCAGTGCTGGCTGGTCGGGATCAGCACCTTGCCGCCCATGTGCCCGCACTTCTTCTCCGAGGCCAGCTGGTCCTCCCAGTGCACCCCCGCGGCGCCGGCCGTGATCATGCCCTTCATCAGCTCGAACGCGTTGAGCGGGCCGCCGAAGCCGGCCTCGGCGTCGGCGACGATCGGCACCAGGTAGTCGGTGCCGGTGCGACCGGCGGCGTGGTCGATCTGGTCCGCCCGCAGCAGTGCGTTGTTGATCCGGCGGACCACCGCGGGCACCGAGTTGGCCGGGTACAGGCTCTGGTCCGGGTAGGTCTGGCCGGCCAGGTTGGCGTCGGCGGCGACCTGCCAGCCGGACAGGTAGATGGCCTCCAGGCCGCCCTTGACCATCTGCACCGCCTGGTTGCCGGTCAGCGCACCCAGCGCGCGGGTGAACTTGCGGGTCTGCAAGGCGTTCCACAGCCGCTCGGCGCCCCGACGGGCCAGCGTGTGCTCCTCCTGGACGGTGCCGCGCAGCCGGATGACGTCCTCGGCGGTGTAGGAGCGCTCGACCCCGGCCCAACGGGCATCATCCGCCCACTCCTGGCGCAGCAGCGCAGCCTGGTCCGAGTTCCGGTTCGCCGCACGCCCCTCGGTGGTGGCGGTGGCATCCAACGTGGCGGTCATCGCTGGCCGTCCCTTCTGTTCGCATCGGCTCCGGTGACTCGCCTTGTCCCGGTCGGGGGCGAGTTACCTGCCGTCATCTCTGCTCGACCCAGCAACTGTCTGCGCGCGGCGCAGGCGTCTCAACGGAACGCGCCAGTGAAGAAGTGCATTTCTTCCGCTATCGTGCAGGAGTGAGCGATCCAGCCCCCTCGAGGGCGTCCTTGGCGGATCCGGGCCTGCGTGATCCGCATCACCCGAGTGCCCGGCACGGGGTGGGAAAGTCCGTCAACCAGCGCGTTTCGGGGCGCTCGGGACGGGGCAGTCGATCAAGTGACGGCGGCGGTGAGCCGGCGGCGCCGCTCCTGGCAGCTGTCAAAACACAACCTCCTCGTTCCGCGCATGGCCGATCGGAGTCGACCAGAACCGAACAGGCGGCGGGTGCACCCGATCCGTTGACCATCGGCCGGCGACTGCGGCACCTGCGCAAGGCCGCCGGGCTCACCCTGACCGACGTCGCCGAGGCCGCATCGATCAGCCCGTCCGCCCTGTCGTTGTTCGAGAACGGCAAGCGGGAGGCCAAGCTCTCCCTGCTGACCACGCTGGCCGCCGTGCTCGGCACGACGCTGGCCGAGTTACTCGCGGTGGAGCCGCCGAGTCGCCGGGCGGCATTGGAGATCGAACTGGAACGGGCGCAGCGGTCGTCCGCATTCAGGTCGCTGGACATCCCGGCCGTCAAGCCGGGTCCGCGGCTGCAGACCGAGGCCCTCGAGTCGTTGGTCGGTATGCACCGGGCGCTTGCCCGGATCCAGGCCGAGCGGGCGGCCACCCCCGAGCAGGCCCGACGGGCCAACGCCGAGCTGCGCGAGGAAATGCGGCGCCGCGGCAACTACTTCGGCGAGATCGAGAAGGTCGCCGCCGGGCTGCTGAGCGCGACCGGCTACCAGGGCGGGCCGATCACCCGGTCGGTCGTCGATCGGCTGGCCGGGCACCTGGGCTTCCGGCTGCGACACACGGGCGACCTGCCGCAGTCGACCAGGACCGTGACGGATCTGGCGAACCGCATCATCTACCTGCCGCAGCCGGGCGCCGGCCAGCACGACTCCCGGTCGCTGGCGCTGAACGCGCTTGGCCATGTGGTGCTGGAACACGAGGTGCCACAGGATTATTCGGAGTTCCTGCGGCAGCGGGTGGAGATCAACTACTTTGCCGCGTCGCTGCTGATACCCGAGCGGGGGGCGCTGGCCCTGCTCCGGCGGGCCAAGGCAGCCAAGGACATCGCGATCGAGGACCTGCGCGACGCCTACGCCGTCTCCTACGAGACGGCCGCCCATCGGTTCACCAACCTGGCCACCCGGCACCTTGACCTGCCCGTGCACTTCATGCGGATCAGCAAGGCCGGGGTGATCTACAAGGCCTACGAGAACGACGGCGTGCAGTTCCCGATGGACGCCACCGGTGCCATCGAGGGGCAGCGGGTGTGCCGGTACTGGACCGCCCGGATGGTCTTCGACCGGCCCGACACGTCCTCGGCGTACCAGCAGTACACCGACACCAAGTCCGGAACCTATTGGTGCACAGCCATTGTCGACCGAACGGCGCAGGGACTCTTTTCGGTGAACGTGGGCGTGCCGTACGCCGACGTGAAGTGGATGCGCGGCCGGGAGACCACCGCGCGGTCCCGGTCCCGCTGCCCGGACCCGAGTTGTTGCGCGCTGCCGCCGGCGGATCTGGCCGAGCGGTGGGAGGGCATGGCCTGGCCCAGCGCCCGGGTGCACTCACACCTGCTCGCGGCGATGCCGCCCGGAGTTTTCCCGGGCGTCGACCAGGTCGAGGTGCTCACCTTTCTGGAGCGGCACGCCGGCTGACGCCTTCCGCGACCGGCGAGCACCCCGGCCGGTTGCCGCCTCGGCGTGATGACCACCGGCGGTTCTATGACCGCCATTCGGCGACGCAGGGCGCCGCGGCCGACGAGGTGTGTCGCATCCCCGGCGCTGGAGGCGCCGTGCCGCGGCGCGTGCACCGATACCTCGCAGCAGCCCGGAAGCGCATGGCCACGGTGCACTCGATCAGCGGCGGTGGCAGTCGGGCTGATCAACGCGGCGCTGACCCGAGCAAATCGGACACGGTTTCGCCGAGTTGACCAGCGTGGCGCCAAGGCGCTCCCGGGAAAGGTGGGAGCTATCGGACATTTCGACCCAATGGGGGTTCGACTGATCGGGGTGGAGGCCCCTGCCGGGTCAGTCACATCAGGTTGAAACCGGGGTCGCGCTCGACCAGCACCCAGACGGCACCGCGCTGATCAAAGATCCACCGAACCGGACGAATCCGGCGCGAAAGTGGTTGTTGGATCAGCGCGGGTCCCCCGAGCCTGTGCTGGACCGTGCATATGGGACGTAACGGTCACCTTTGGTTCGACTGGATGGGGTGGAGGCCCAACCCATCGAACCTTCGGCGCCGAATAGCCGTCGAACAGAAGGACGGACGGCGACAAGAGGTGAGCAGCAGTGCGCATCGAGCGTTCCGGGGACAGCCGCAGGACCGCGAACGGGAATCCGAGAGCGGCCGGGATCTACCCGCCGTCGCCCGCGCAGACCGCCGAACGCATCAAGCCGTTG
>JBIOVW010000655.1:0-5394 GCA_044867945.1 Nakamurella sp.
GCGGGCCTGGTTGTGCGTGGTGACCGGGGGATCGCCGAGGGTGTCCGTCATTCTCGTCACACGGCCATCGCCCCGAACGCCGCGTTCAGCACGACAAGTACCAGGCCGGCAAGCACCAGGACGAGGACCGCCAGTAGCACCGACATGCCTGTTCGACGCCCGGCGGCGTGGGCCGCAGGGGCCATGGGCTGTGCGGACGGAGCGGGCGGCCGGGCCTGGCGACGGTCCGGCGGGACATCCCGGGCCGGGACGAGCGGTACCGCGACCGCGCGGGTGGGCCGGGCGGGTGGGCGCGGCGGCGGGGCCACGGTGGCCACAACGGGCGCGACCGCGGTCGGTCGGGCAACGGATGGCCGCAGCTCCGGTGCGCCCGTCCGCAGCCGGCTCGCTGCGTGGGCCAGCATCTCGCCGTTCGGAAAGCGGGCGGCCGGATCCTTCGCCAGCATCGTCATCACCAGCCGGGCGACCGGTGCGGGAATGTCCTCGGGCAGCGGTGGCGGTGCCTCCCGCACGTGCGCCAGCGCGATCGCCACGGTGTTGTCGCTGTGGAACGGCAACCGGCCGGCCAGGCACTCGTAGGCGACCACACCGAGCGAGTAGATGTCGGACGCCGGGGACGCGTCCTTCCCGGCGGCCTGTTCGGGGGAGATGTACTGCGCGGTGCCCATCACCATCCCGGATCGGGTGACCGGGGCCTCGTGCGCGACTTTGGCGATGCCGAAGTCGGTGATCTTGACCTGGCCGCCGGGGGTGATCAGCAGGTTGCCCGGTTTGATGTCGCGGTGCACCAGCGCCCGGGCGTGCGCCTGCTGCAGGGCCCGCCCGGTCTGGTCCAGCACGTCCAGCGTGCGGCCGACGGACAGTCGGCCCAGCCGGCCCAGCACGCTGGACAGGGACTCCCCGGTGATCAGCTCCATCACCAGAAAGGCGGTGCCGGTGAGGTAGTGGCCGGCGCCGGAGACCTCGCCGTAGTCGTAGACCGCGCAGATTCCCGGGTGGTTCAGCGAAGCGGTGATCCGGGCCTCGGTCCGGAATCGACCGAGGAACTCGGGGTCGCCGGTCAGCTCCGGGCGCAGGATCTTGCAGGCCACGACCCTGGCCAAGCGGATGTCGTCGGCGGCCCAGACCTCGCCCATCCCACCGATCGCGATGCGTCGGGTCAATCGGTAACGCTGGGCCAGCAGCACCCCTGGGGCGGTCATCACGAACCCCCCGCGAGCGCCGCGGCGATGACCGAGCGGCCGACCGGGCCGGCCACCGTGCCGCCGGTGGCGGCCGTGCCCAGGTCACCGCCGTTCTCCACCAGCACGGCGACGGCCACCGTCGGGTTGTCGGCAGGCGCGAACGCGGCGTACCAGGCGTGCGGCGGGGTGTTCTTCGGATCGGTGCCGTGCTCGGCGGTGCCCGTCTTGGACGCGATCACCAGGTCGGCGATGCTGCCGGAGCCGGGTGTCTCCCGCTCTGACTCGATCATCATGTCGCGCAGCTGGTCGGCGACCGGAATGGGGATCGCCTGGCCGAGGGACTGCGGCTGGGTCTGCGAGATGACGGTCAGGTCGGGCTTGGTCGTCTGGGCGATCAGGTGCGGCGCCATCCGGTCGCCGCGGTTTGCGATGGTCGCGGTCACCCAAGCCATCTCGAACGGGGTGACGGCGACGTCCCGCTGTCCGATGCCGGTCTGGGCGAGCGCCGCGGTGTCCGGGATGTCACCGAGCCGTGATCCGACGACGTCCAGGCCGATCTCGGCGCCGTCCCCGGTCACCCCCAGCGCCTCGGCCTGCTTGCGGACGACCGGGGCGCCGAGGCTCATCGCCACCTCGGCGAACGCGGTGTTGCAGGAGAAGGCGAGCGCCTGGGTCAGGGTGACGTCCCCGCCGCTGCCGTTGGCGCAGGTCGCCCCGCCGAAGTTGGACAGGGTGGCGCCGCCGGTCGCCGGCAGGGTGATGGTGGACTCGCCGGTCACCGTCGAGTCCGGGGTGTACCCGTTCTGCAGCGCGGCCGCGGCGATCACCATTTTGAACGTCGACCCCGGTGGATAGACCGCGGAGATCGCGCGGTTCAGCAGCGGGCTCGGGTCGGCGTTCACCAGGTCGTTGTAGGCCTGCCGCTGGGTGGCGTCGGAATGGCTGGCCAGCGGGTTCGGGTCGTACGACGGCGTGGACACCATCGCCAGCACGTTGCCGGTGGACGGTTCGATAACCACCACGGCGCCGACGAACCCCTTGTCGTTCATCGCCGCGTAGGCTGCCTGCTGCACGGCGGGCACCAGCGTCATCTGGACGTTGCCGCCTCGGGGGTCCCGTCCGGTGATCAGGTCGGACAGCTGGCCGGCGATCAGTTCGGGGGCCTCTCCGGACAGGATCTCGTTCTGGTTCCGTTCGATGCCTGTCGGACCGTAGCGCATGGAGTAGTAGCCGACCGGATGCGCGTACGCGGCGCCCTCCGGATACACCCGTTGATAGCTGTACTGGTCGTCGACCGGGTCGGACCGGGCGAGCACCACCCCGCCGGCGGCGGTGATCTGGCCGCGTTGCCGGCTGTACTCGGCCACCAGGGTGCGCTTGTTGTTCGGATCGCCCCGGTAGTCCTCCGCCTTGATCACCTGGGTGTAGGCGATGTTGCCCAGCAGCAGCACCACCATCACGATCACCGCGGTGCCGAGGCGGCGCAGCGGCCGCTTCATGCCTCACCGCCGCGCGGGGTGGCCCGCACGGCGGGCACCATCTGCGTGTTCGCCTCGTCCAGCGGCACCACGGGTGGTCGCTGCGGGATGGACTCCGGTGGGCGCCGGGACGAGTCCGAGATACGCACCAGCAGGGCCAGGATCACGTAGTTCGACAGAAGCGACGAGCCGCCGTAGGAAAGGAACGGGGTAGTCAGCCCAGTCAGCGGGATCAGCCGGGTGACGCCACCCACGACGATGAAGACCTGCAGGGCCAGGGAGAACGACAGGCCGCCGGCGAGCAGGGTGCCGAAGGAGTCCTTGGCGGCCAGGCCGGTGCGGATCCCGCGGG
This sequence comes from Nakamurella sp., assembly GCA_044867945.1. GTDB lineage: Bacteria > Actinomycetota > Actinomycetes > Mycobacteriales > Nakamurellaceae > Nakamurella. The sequence goes on from JBIOVW010000655.1 coordinate 3,015, forward strand.
TGGTCAGGATCAGGTAGCACAGCAGAACCGCGGTGACGCCGACCAGCCCGAGCTCCTCACCGATCGCGGCCATGATGAAGTCGGTGGACGCGAACGGCACGATGTCCGGGCGACCGGCGCCCAGCCCGGTACCGAAGATGCCCCCGGTGCCAAGGCCGAACAGGGACTGCACGAGCTGGTAGCCGTTGCCCAGCGGATCGCCGAACGGGTCGAGCCAGATGTCGACCCGGAGCCGGACGTGGCTGAAGAGCTGGTAGGCCAGGTACGCGCCGCCGGCGAAGCCGAGCACGCCGATGATCAGCCAGGAGACGCGTCCGGTGGCCACATAGATCATCGCCAGCAGGGTGCCGAACAGCAGCAGGGCGGTGCCCAGGTCCTTGCCCCTGACCAGCACCAGCAGGGCGAGGACCAACGCGACGATCAGCGGCCCGAGGTCGCGGGCCCGCGGCAGCACCAAGCCGAAGATCTTCTTGCCCGCGGTGGACAGCACGGTTCGCTTCGAGACAAGGAAGGCCGCCGCGAAGATGATCAGCGCGATCTTGGCGAACTCCGCGGGTTGGATGGAGAACAGTCCCGGGACCCGGATCCAGATCTGCGCCCCGTTCACCTCCGACAGGCTGGACGGCAGGAGGGCCGGGATGGCCAGGAACACCACGCCGACCAGCGCCAGCGTGTAGGCGTAGGACTGCAACACGGTGTGGTCGCGCACAACCAGGAGCACGACCAGGAAGAACACCAGGGCGACGCCGGTCCACACCAGCTGCAGCGAGGTCTGAGGTGTGGGTACCTCCTCGCCACGGTTGATCGCGCTGATCTCCCGGGCCAGATCCAGCCGGTAGATCATCACCAGGCCGATCCCGTTGAGCAGGGCCACGATCGGCAGGAGCAGCGGGTCGGCGTAGGGCGCGTACCGGCGGACCAGCAGGTGCGCGATCGCCAACGCCAGGAGATAGCCGCCCCCGTAGAAGGCCAGGCTCCAGGTCAGCGTTCGGCTCTGGTTGAGTTCGACGATCACCAGTGCCGAGGTGACCACCACCGCGGCGAAGATGAGCATCCAGAACTCCGCCATCCGGCCGGTCCGGGTGGGCCGGCCGGCGGCGTCCGCTTTGCCCTTCCGCCGGATCACTTGACCACCCGGCACGTCACGCCGGGCTCGGGCGCGCGCGTGGACAGTGGAGTCCCGGACGAAGTCGGTGTGGCCGCGGACGGGGACACGCTGGGGGTCGGGGTCGCGCGCACCGATCCGGACCCGGTCGCCGGCGTGCCAGAAGTCGGCACCGGGAGCGTCGCGGTCGCGGAGCCGGGGATGCCCGAGCCGGGTACGCCGGACACCGTGCGCCTGGCGGTCGGGCTCCCGCTGGCCGGGGCGGTCGGACTGGGCGGTGTGGTCGCTGTCGCGCCCGTGGTGGGTGCGGAGGGCTCGGTCGGGCAGGGCGGGAGCATCTGGCCGGCCAGCCGAACGATCACCGCGCGCGCGTCCTCCAGGTCGCCGGCCCGGATGCCGGCCAGCACCTGGTCGCGGGCCGCGGGGACCAGGTCCTCGACCAGAAGCGGCGTGCAGCCGTCCAGACCCGGCTCGCAGGAACCCTCCTGCACGCTGGAGAGCCGGAAGCCGAGAACCGACCCGTCCACCCCGCGGTAGACGACGACGTGACCGGCGTCCTCGCCGACGAAGTACTGGCTGCGCACCCACAGGATCGAGCCGATGAGCCCGACGACGCCCAGCACGACCACCACGCTGACCAGGATGATCGTGGTTCGGCGGCGACGACGCCGGGCGGGCGGACCGTCCGGACCCGCCCCGGCCGTGGCGATAGGCGCGGTGATGTCCTCGTCCGGCGGCATGTAGTCGGGGGGCGCCGGCGCGTCCTCCGGAATCCCGGGCAGCGGGATGCGCGGCATTTCGGCCGTCATCCGGATCGATGCGAGCTGACCGATCGGCCCGGTCGCCTCCGGATCGGTCGGCTCCGCCGCCACCGGCGCCAGCCCGTCCCCGCTGCCGATGTCCATCACGTCGGCGACGATGACGGTGACGTTGTCCGGCCCGCCGCCCACCAGGGCGAGCTGGACCAGGTCGTCCGCCGCCGCGGCCGGATCGGGGTTGGCCAGGGTCTCGGCGATGACCTCCGCGGACACCACCCCGGACAGGCCGTCGGAGCAGATCAGGTACCGGTCGCCGACGGCGACCTCGCGGATGGTCAGCGCCGGATCGACCTCGGTGCCGTTGAGCGCGCGCAGCAGCAGCGACCGCTGCGGGTGGTGGCTGGCTTCCTCCTGGGTGATCCGCCCGTCGTCGATCAGCGACTGCACGAATGTGTCGTCATGGGTCAGTTGGTGCAGCACGCCGCTGCGGTACAGGTAGGCGCGCGAGTCGCCGACG
>JBIOVW010000656.1:0-3802 GCA_044867945.1 Nakamurella sp.
ACACCCCAGAGCAGCGCGAGACCCCAGGATGTGATCAGGATCGAAAGGTCCCAACGGGCCCGCCACCGATCGGAGTGCCCCTTGCCGCGGTACTCGAAGGCGACGCCGCGGACGATCAGCAGGACCAGGATCACCAGGAGTGCGAGATAGAACCCCGAGAACATGCTGGCGTACCACTCCGGGAATGCGGCGAAGGTGAACGCCCCGGCGGTGATGAGCCACACCTCGTTGCCGTCCCAGATCGGGCCGATCGTGTTGATCAGGACGCGCCGGCCCTTCTCGTCCTTCCCGACGAACCGGAGCAGCGCCCCGACACCGAAGTCGAAGCCCTCCAGGACGAAGTAGCCGACCCACAGGACGGCGATGATCAGAAACCACATGTCGTTGAGCCACACGGCGTTGAATCCTTCGATCAGTAGGCGAACGTCAGTGGCTTGTCCTCGTGCTCGTCCGTGGACTGCACGCCCTGACCACCCCTCCCGCGGCGCCGCGGTCCCCGGCGGATCGAGAGCAGGGCCTCCTCCTCGCTGGGCGGCCCGATCTTCACGTACTTGATCACCAGCCCGATCTCGATGACCGCCAGGATGCCGTACAGCAGGGTGTACACGATCAGCGAGGTGAGCACGGACGCCCCGCTGACCGCGGGCGAGACCGATTCCTCGGTGCGGTAGAGGCCGACGACGGTCCAGGGTTGGCGGCCCATCTCGGTGAAGATCCAGCCGGCCGAGTGACCCACCACCGGCCCGGCGATCGCGAACATGGCCAGTGTCCAGACCGTCTTGGACTTGGGTAGTCGGCCCTTGCGGGTGAGCCACAGCCCCACGATCGCGGTCAGCAGCAGCAGGAACGCCGCGCCCATCATCATGCGGAACGTCCAGTAGGTGACCGCGATGTTGGGTCGGTAGTCGCCAGGGCCGTACCTCTCCTCGAACTCCGCCTGGACGTTGTTGATGCCCTCCACCTCGCCGGTGAACGACTCGGTGGCCATGAACGACAGCACGCCGGGCACCCGGAGCGAGAAGACCTCGGTGGAGCCGTCGAGTGTGCCGATGGTGAAAACCGAGAACGACGCGGGAGCACTCGTCTCCCACAGCGCCTCGGCCGCCGCCATCTTCATCGGCTGCACGTCCGTCATCACCTTGGCCAGCAGGTCACCGGTGATGATCGTGCCCAGCGAGCCGATGAGCATGCCGATCAGTCCCAGCCGGACGGACTTGCGGAAGACCTCGACTTCCCGCCGCTTCATCAGGAAATATGCCGAGATCCCGGCGAACATGGTGGCCCCGCTCAGGATCGCCCCGATGACCACATGGGAGTAGGCCCACAGGTTCAGCGGCTGGGTGAGCACCACCCAGATGTCGTTCATCTCCGCGCGGCTGCGCTCCGCGTTCATGGTGAAACCGACCGGGTGCTGCATGAACGAGTTCGCGGCCAGGATGAAGAACGCGGACATCGTGGTGCCGATCGCCACCAGCCAGATGCACGCGGCGTGCAGGGCCGGCGCCAGCTTGTCCCACCCGAAGATCCACAGTCCGATGAAGGTGGACTCGAGGAAGAACGCGAGCAGCGACTCCATCGCCAACGGCGCGCCGAACACGTCGCCCACGAACCGCGAGTAGCTCGACCAGTTCATGCCGAACTGGAACTCCTGCACGATCCCGGTGACGACGCCCATGGCGAAGTTGATCAGGAAGATCTTGCCCCAGAACTTGGCCGCCCGCAGGTACAGCGGGTTGCGGGTGCGCACCCAGGCGGTCTCGGTGATGGCGATGAAGAAGGCCATGCCGATGGTGATCGGCACGAACAGGAAGTGGTAGACGGTGGTGACCCCGAACTGCCAGCGGGCAATACTCAAGGGATCCACGGCGGTTCCTCCAGGTCGGCGTTGCGGCTGTGTTGCGACGGCGTCGGTCAGAGCCTGCTGGGCAGGCCGCTGGTGGATCAAGAACCAACGGCCTGTCGCCGGTGTGAACCGGCTCACCGACAGTCGCAGGTCCTGCGGCAACCGTAGGACGCCGCCGCGATCGGTGTTGTACGCCACGGGCGAATTCCCACCGTGCGGAGTCCGCGGGATGGCACGATGGGATTGTCAGGGTCGTCAGCGGGCCGTTCGCGACCGGTGTTCTCGAACAACCGGTATCGAGCAACCGGCATGACGCCTCTGACATCCCAGACGTGGAGACAGTGACGTCTCGTTTGATGGGAAGGACAGCGCCACGCAACACCCGTGAACGCGAAGTCGGACGTGAACGGTGACGGAGCTGCCACCGCGGTGGCAGCCGATGGGAGGACGACAATGACCGACACTCTTGCCAGTCCAGCTGCACTCACCGCCGCCGACCGTTGCGATCGCTGCGGCGCGGCCGCGCGGGTGCGCGCCGTCCTGTCCACGGGTGGCGAGCTGTTGTTCTGCAACCACCACGCGAAGGAGCACGGCGCCCGGCTGGAGCAGCTGGCCGCGGTGATTCACCGCTCGCGCGACGAGGACCAGTAGTCGGCCGGGAGCCGACGTCGATCGAACCGATCGGGCGGTACCGCCTGCCCACGACGATGCGCGATGATGCAGGCACCGATGGAAAGGTGCGGGCATGTCACAGCTGGGCCGAGCAGTGCCGCCCGGGCTGGTGGCGACGCCGCCCCCGGCGGGCCGCGCGGTGCGGGCCGACCCGGTGGCGGCGATCCTGCTGTTGATCGCGGGCGCGATCGGCATCTGGCAACTGCTGCTCCCCTGGCTCACCGTCGGGGCGACGAGTGGCCCCGGCGCGGTGTCGGGATCACCGACCGGCTGGCGGATCTACCGCGCGATGCGCGCCGTGCCGTCACCGGACCCGGATCTGAGCTGGGCCACCCTGGCCGTGCTGGGTTGTGCCGTCGGCGGCGGCGCGCTGATCGTGCTGGGGCTGGCCATGATGGCGCCGATCAACCACCGTCCGTTGGGCGCCGCGGCCCTGCTGATCTCCCTGTTGACGCTGGCCGGTGCCCTCTGGGTGGTCGTGCACGCCCGGCTGGTCTTCGACGTCGGGGTCTTCGGCCTGTTCGGTCAGGCTGCAGTGGGCTGGTACCTGTTCGTGGGCGGCGGGCTGGTCGGCATCGCCGGCGCCTGGAAGGCGTTGTCCACCGGCTGAGGCTGCCTTCCACGGGCTGCCGCGCTGGTCAGTGGGGATCGGCGACGACCGGTAAGTCCCATATGCGCGGTCCGGCACAGGCCCGGGCGACCGCGCTGATCCAACAACCACTTTCGCGCCGGATTCGTCCGGTTCGGTGAGCCTTGATCAGCGCGGCGGTCTGGGCGGTGGTCGGCCGCGGCGCCGGTTCAGCCTGATGGGACGGTCCCGCCAGGGACCGGCCCGCCGTTCACCGCGCGCTTGGCGTCGCTTTCGTCCGGTTCGGCGAAACTTGGATAGATCAACGCGGCCAGCGGACCTGCGGCGCTGTCCGGCAACCAGAACCCCGGGCAACAGCTCCGCAGTGCTCAGGCACTCCACGACACGCGGGCGCACTTCACCACACCCGAGTGCACCCTGCGCGCCGCATGCGCCGCGCAAGGTGCTCCCGAAGGTCGTGAGGTGCGCCCGCTGCGTGCAGAGTCCCGACCGAACCGGACAGCAGACGCGAACCACCGGCCGACCGCAGCGTCAGATCAGAGCAGGCCGAGCAAGTGATCGCGCCGAGCGGTGAGCAGCTCCGGATCGGCGGCCGCCGAGGCAGGTCCCGGGACGGCGCGGCGCACCTGCGTGTGCACGGTGGCGTGCGGCTGCCCGGTGCGCGCGGCCACCCGGGCGACCAGCTGATTGACCTCCCG
>JBIOVW010000657.1:0-2087 GCA_044867945.1 Nakamurella sp.
TCCGGAACCGTCCTCAGGCACCTCACGGTATTGTGGCGAACAAGCAGCCAGCCGTGTCGAGGCTCATCGAGTCGCAGCGGACGGCACGGAAGGCGGACGTCATGGCGACGTCACCGGGCATGCATCCACCCCGAGTTCTCCGACGGGCGGGTCTCATGGCACCGCCAGTTGCGCACCGAAGGTCAGCCAGCCCCCGGGGGCGGACGTGACCACGCGCCGACCGCACCGGCCCGAGCGGAACGAGGCGTTGCTCATGTCCCTGCTGGTCCAGGTCAACCGCGCCCGATCTGCCTTCCGCGCCGGCCGCGCTCTGCCGGTCAACTCCGCCACTCGGCTCGAACAGGCGCAGCGCACTGCACAGCTGGCGAAGGCCATGGAGGCCTACGCGGACGCGGCCGCGTCCGCAGGAGTTCCACTTCCCTACCGGTACCGCGACGAGCTACGCCTCTACCAGGCCATGAACCGTACGTTCGACGACGTCTCTTCCCGTTTCAGGGCGGGTTCGAACTGAGCCGGTTCGCGCCGCGGTCAGATGCCGATCGGCGCGGTCGCACCAGGAGGGCTGGATCGACCGTGCGCAAGGTGTCCGGGCGGAAGCCGTTCTCCACCGCCCAGAGCACTGCTTGGGAACGCCGCGTGACCTTGATCTTGCGGTAGGCACTGCGGACGTAGGTCTTGATCGAGTTGATGCTGAGGAATACACGTTCGGCGATCTCCTGGTTGCTCATCCCCTGTGCGATCAGCGCCAGGATCTCGGCCTCCCGGGGCGACAGCCCGGACGTACGGCCGGGCCAGTCGCCGGCGCCGTAGACGCTCGACTCGTTCTCGCCGGGAAGGACGACGATCTCGCCATCCATGACCCGCTCGAGTGCCGCGAGGATCTCGGGTCCGGTCAGCACCTTCGAGAGATAACCCCGGGCGCCCCCGCCAACGCTTCCTCGATCATCTCGGGGCGCAGGTTCCAGCTGTAGATCACCACCTTCGCACCGCTGTCGCGGACGAAGTCCTCGAGATCGATGCCGGTCCCGTGGATCTGGGCGAAGGTGTCGTAGAGGACGATGTCCACGTCCGAGACGACGGGCAGCGACGCGCCGGTTTCGACCACGTCGATCCGCTCGGCCGCCAAGAACGAGGCAACTCCTGCGATCACCACGGCATAGTCATCGACGATGGCCAGCCGGATCGGGTCGTTCACTGCCGCCCCATGAGGCATCGTAACTCCCTGCTCGTTCCGACGGCGCCCGTGCCGACCGCCGGTGCGGATGCCCGGAGCGGGTATGTCTCACGGTGTCGACGCTAGGTTGGAGATCAACCATGCTGCCGAGCTGAAGCTCATCGAGCCCACAAGGGCAGTGCGAAGGAGTGGCTGCCGTCGTGGCAATCCCAGAGGGCGCGTTCACCCGACCGCCTGTCGCCACCCAGCGGGTCGCCCTCCGCATCCGTCTGCACAACGACTACCAGTCCGGGCCGGTCGACGGGGCCTGGTGGCCGCAGTCCCGCGACCTGCGGGCCGAGTCGGTCGACCTGGTCGAGAACTTCCCTCATCGCCTCGGCAGGATCAAGAAGCTGCTGTTCTCACGTCCCGACTGGGATGTCGTCGGGCGCCCACCTGGCGCGCACCGCATCAGTACTCGACGAGGCTCAGTGGACGTTGGCTCGTTCCCCAGCGACGACACGCATCTGATGATCGTCACGATGCGATCCGGTCAGAGGCACCGGCTCTTGGTCGTCCCGACCGAGACGCCGCCTGACACGGCTGCCCGCATCATGGAAGAAGCGGCAGACGAAGGGAACACCCGCGGGCCGGCTGCGCTCCTGGAGCTGATCGGTCCGGACCAGAGTCAGATCGGCTTCGACATCTGGAACCACTGAGGCGGCCAGCCGGTTCGAATCGCGGAAGCGCTGACCTCGGCCCGGATCAATGTCACACGGTCCGCGCTCTGCGTGCTGACCCGACGCGACGATCGCGGCCCCGAGCCGGGCCCTGTTAGGCTGGCGGTGTTGAAGGAAGTGCTCCGCATCTCCCCGCGGCCGTCGGTCGCGGTTCATCTCAACGATCTTGGTATTCGGTTCGCTGGACATCAGGC
>JBIOVW010000658.1:0-2611 GCA_044867945.1 Nakamurella sp.
CACCGCCGGCGGGTCACCGAAGGTGGACAGGCCGTGCAGGGCGATCGCCGACCAGTCCGCGGCGTAGGTGTTCGGCGGACTGACCATGACGAAGGCCCGCGATCGCAGCCGGAACAACTCCCAGGGCCCCGCGGCCGCCACCAGGGTCGGGTCGGTGTAGATGCCGTTGGCCAGCGGAACAAGACGGCGTTGGCGGAGTGCCCGGTCGATCGTGCTTCCTGGAATGCCGAGTGCCTGGAGTTCACCGCGGCGCACCAACCCGTCGCCCGCTGTCAGGGCATCACGCACTGCCGGAGGAAGGTGTGCGGTGGAATGCATCGGACGAGCGTGCCGCAGAACCCGCGGCCCGCACGTGACCGGTCTCGATGCGGTGGATAAGTCGTGTGGACAACTCGCAGTAGAGGACGGACGCCCCCGCTGCGCAGTGCCACAGACAGGCATGGCGGCAACCCGACCTGCCGCGCTGATCCAACCGTCGGATTCGCGCCGGATTCGTCCGGTTCGATGACGCAAAGATCAGCGCGGCATGATCCAGCGGCCAGGCACCGAGGACCTACCGCCGCCCACCGCCGAGCAACCCCGGCGGCACCCGGCGACCCAACTTGGTGTACTCGTCGACCGCGGCGGCCATGATGTGCCGCATGCCCGGCCGGACGCCCTCGATCGCGGCGTCGTATCCGGCGGCCACCACCACGTTGCGAATGTCGCCGCCGGACAGTTCGACGGTGGCGGCCAGCCGGTCGGCGTCGACCGGGTCGTCGGGTTCGACCGGACCCAGTCGCGCGAGGTGGGCCTGCCAGAGCCGGCGCCGGGTCGGCTCGTCCGGGTCGGGGAAGTGCACGATGAAGCTCAGCCGCCGGCTGAACGCGGGATCCAGGCTGCCCCGCAGGTTGGTTGTCAGCACGGTGATGCCGTCGAAGCGCTCCATCCGCTGCAGCAGGTAGGCGACCTCCTGGTTGGCGTACCGGTCGTGCGCGTCCTTGACCTCCGAACGGCGACCGAACAGCGCCTCGGCCTCGTCGAAGAACAGCAACACATTCAGGCTCTCGGCCTGGTGGAAGATCTGCTCGAGGTTCTTCTGGGTCTGCCCGATGTACTTGTCGACGACCGCGGACAGGTCGACCCGCAACACGTCGATGCCCAGCTCGGCGGCGACCACGTGGGCGGCCAGCGTCTTGCCCGTGCCCGGGCTGCCGCTGAACAGCGCGGTGATGCCGCCGGCGCTGCCGGCACCGGCCACGACCAGCCCGCGGGCGATCAGCTCGTCGCGGTGCCGCGCCCAGCCGATCAGCCGTCGAATCGCGCGGTCGGCAGCCTCGGGAAGGACCAGGTCGGCCATGGTCACGCCGGCGTCCGGCTCGGTCGAACCGGCCAGCTGCCTGGCGACTCGGCGCACCAGCTCGACGCTGATCGGCGTGTCGGCGGCGGCGGCCGTCCGAGACGACGTCCTGGCCATCCGGTCGACCAGCTCCGGTGACAGGCGGAGGCCGGCCAGCGCGCCCGGCGGGGGCGGATCGCCGGTGATCGCCTGCCACAGCCGGTCACACTCCGCCGGCCCCAGCCGCGGCGCGGCCAGCAGATACGGGTGCGAGGTGATCGACCAGTGCCGGTCCCACGGGGCGGCGGCGACCGCGATGACCGGCACCGGCGGACGGACCAGCGCGGCGAGCACGGCGGACGGGTCGGGCGCTGGATGCTCGGGCGGGCCCGATACCAGTCGATCAGCGGCGTCCAACACCAGGCACCGGCTGGTCAGAGCCGCTTCCCGGATCGCCCGTCGCAGGAAGCGGGCATGCCCGCCGTCGACCGTGGCCGGCACCGTCAGGCAAAGGATCCGGACTCCGATATCGGCCAGGGCGCCCGCCGCCATGCAGAGGCCGGCCGTGCCCGCCGGCGAATGCACCCAGACGAACGGGGTGCCCTGCTCAAGGGCCTTGACCAGCTCGTCACCGCCGGGCAGCGTCAACGGCACCGGATCTACGAGCAGGGGGTCGATGGTGCTGTCCGGATGCCCGGCGCCAGCCAGGTGCGTCACCACCCGATCGGCACACCGGAACTCGCGGGCGAGCCAGGGCCCGGTGGCGCTGACCTCGACGAGCGCGGATATCGCAAGCCGCGCGCCGTCGGCGAAACGGGCGCGGACCGATCCGGACAACGTGGTCAGGCCCAGCAGTTCCAGCGCCAGGCCGATGCTGGGATGACTCGGTGCGGTGCCGCCCCGCAACAGCCCGAAGGCCAGGGCCATGTTGGCGTCCAGGTCGGCGGCGGCCGCGAGCAGCAGCAGGTCGCGGTCGATCCCGTCGAGGCCGAACGCCTCGGCCAGCGCATCCAGCCGGTCGGGTTCCTGGTCGAGCGGTCCAGCGGCGGAATAGTCCTGCTCGATGACGTCAATGGTCGCCTCGAGCCGCCGCTGCACCGCGGGGTCGCCCCCGGAGCGGCGGTCCGCCGCGGCCGACAACCACTTGGCGACGTCGACCAGTCGACCGAACACAGCACCCCCAATCGGCGGTCCGGCCTCATCGTGCGCCGGTCCGCCGCATCCGGCATCGGGCGGGTGCCCTATCGACCCCGGGCGTCGACCGCGGGTCCGCTCGCCGACCTGGCCGAGCCG
>JBIOVW010000659.1:0-6510 GCA_044867945.1 Nakamurella sp.
GGCGCGCTACCACCGGATTCGGTCGATTCGGGATCCCCGGCTGCACCTCGTCCGGTGGCCGCCGACGGTCCGGTATCGGCGGACCGGGTGGGGTCCGGTCCCGCGGGCGGGGTGGGAGCCGACCCGCCCGACGACGCAGCGGAGTCCGGCGCCACAGTCGGGGTGGGATCGGGTCCGCCCGTCGACGCACCGGCGTCCGGTCCGCCGCGACCGAGTCCGTCGGCGACGCCCCGACCGCCCCCGCCGGTGACCGCACCCTCGGCCGCGCTGCTCAGCACGTTGCTCAGGGTGACCGGCTGGCCGGTGGCCAACGAGATGGCGACCTCCGCCCCCGCCTCGATCCCGCCCTCGGACGCGGCCTCCCGCACCGCGGAGGCACCCCGCCGCCCGAGCACCCTGGTCGTCGCGGCGTTCGTGGCGGTGCTCGCCCGTCCACCGGCGGCGCGCATCGACGCGGTCGCCCGGGTCACCGCGGCCCGCATCGGTCCCGAGCGGGTGGCGGCCGCGCTCAGCGCGTTGGCCACCGGGCCGAGCCGGCCCAACGCGGCGATGCCGCGGACGATGCCGCCGCTGGCCATGGCCAGCACGCCGACCGCCAGCGAGGTCAGGTCCCACTCGCCGGTCGCGGCCATCCGCCAGGCCTGCACCAGCAGCATGACCGCGCCCAGGATGAGCCCGAGCACCGGGAACGCGATGCTCAGAATTCCCACGGCGATCTGCAGGGCCGTTTCCAGCCAGGGGAACTCCTTCATGAATTCGTCGATGGCCTCGCCGACGTCGTCGAAGAAGTCGACCGCCTTGTCCCACCAGTCACGTTCGGGAATGGCCGAATCCGCCGCGTCCCGCAGTTCGCGCTCCACCCGGCGGGACCCCCAGCCCGACCCGGCACCGTCCTCCCGCAGTGACTTGGCCTCCGCGGCCAGTCGCTCCGCGGCGCTCATCGCCGTCCGTGCCGCCTCGATCTCCCGGCTCCGCCGGTCCGCGCCAGCCCGCTCGGTCGTGGTGGCGTCGGCCGCGGGCGGCTCGGGCAACTGCTGGGCGGCCGTGACGTGCACGTCGGTTGCCCGGTCGATGGCCTCGTCGAGCCGATCCTGCGCCTGGCCGAGCGTGGTCGCGTATCGCGAGTAGGCGGTGGCAACCGTCCGAAACGAGTCGGTCGCCAGCCGCAGCTTGCCCGGCAGTCCCTGGAGGTGCTCGTTCAGCTCTCGCATCGCCGCGCCCTCGCCGGAGCGGATGGCTCGGCCGTTGAGCAGCCGGTAGGCGCGCTCGATGTCCTCGGCGATGCCGTCGTAGGCTCGCGACACGGACAGCACCCGGGTCGGGTCCCCCGGGGTCGGGTCGGCGTCGAAGCCGAGCATGTCCCAGCCGGTGGTGTGCCTGCGTGGCATCGTCGCCTCCCGTCGGTGGTGGGTGTCGACTCCCATCACGGGCCGTCGACGGGCACGGTTCAGCCGGGGTTCGGCGGGAAACAGACAGGGGGTGGGGCTCACGCAAGGTCAGCCGCAAAGTCAGCACCGCCGACGCTGGGCGACGACCATGCTGCTGGTCGCCACCGTGGTCGGCTGGCTCCTGCTCTGTGCCGCGGCGCCGGAGTCCACCGAGGAACCGGTCCGGCCGGTCAAGGTGTACGTGGTCAAGACCCCCGGGGAGAACGACGGGCGACCGGACACGCTCAACGACATCGCGTCGCGGGCGCTCGGGGAGCGCGACCGGGCGGGGGAGATCTTCCGGCTGAACGAGGGTCGACGCCAGGCCGACGGGGGAGCGTTGACCGACCCGGACGAGCTCGTGCCTGGTTGGGTGCTCGAGCTGCCGGAGGACGCCTCCGGGCCCGACGTGCAGGTCGGCTTCCCGGTGCAGACATCCGGGCGTCCGCCGGACGGGACATCGGTGGGCGGGACGACGTCGGGCGCAGACACCGATCCGCCGATGGCACCCACCATGGCGCCGGGCGAGGAGCAGCCCGGCCCGACGCCGGCGGCGGCGGTCGCGGCCGTCGTGGCCGGGGCCGCGGTGGTCGCCGTTCTGGCAGTGCTGCTGGCCGTGCCCCGCACCCGGACCTGGTTGGGCGGCCCGGTCGCCCGGTTCAGCCGGCGGGCGGCCGGCGGTCGGGTCCGCCGGCACCGGGAGCAGTTGGGGGAGCGGATGCGCGACCGTTCGAGTGTGGTCGCGGCGCGGGCGGCCATCGGCGAGCTGGTCGGCGGTGGCGCGCCCGGTGAGCCGCCGACCCGGGTGTACACGGCGCAGGTGTCCGGCCGGCGGGTCACCGCTCAGGTTTCGTCGACCTCCGGGCCGCCGCCGGGGTGGACGGCGCAGGCGCCCCATCGCTGGACCCGCGCGCCGGGTCCGGCCGGCACGCCGGCGGCTCGCGTCCCGCGACTGGTGCGCGTCGGGTCGACCGGCGACGGCGGTTGGGCGATGGTCGACCTCGCCCATCTGGACGGTGTGCTCAGCATCTTCGGTTCCACTATCGTCGCTCGCGACCTGCTCGACGTGCTCACCGCCGAACTCATCGCGGGCGCCGCCGAGACGGGTGTCCCCCCAGGGCTGGTGGTCGCCTCCGCAGACCGGGCCGCGCCCGGAATCCGGTGGGTGAGCGGCGTCGCCGACCTGCTGCCGCGAGGACACCCGCCGGCGTCGTCGACATCGTCCACCGGCCCGGTCGTCGCGGCGGCCCGCGTACGCCCCGCGGCGCCGGTGCTGATCCTGCCGACGTGGTCGCCGGCGGATCTCGGCGTGCTCACGGAGTTGACCGGCCCCGCCGGGGAGTGGAACGCGATCGTGATCGGTGACGTGCCGGACGCCCACTGGCGCTGGACCGCGGCCCCGGACGGCACCGTCGATCTCGGTTCGCTGGACCTTGTGGTGACCGTGCCGCTGGTCGGCGGGACACCGCAACACGCCTGATGGTCCCGGCCCGTGAACGGGCGACTATCAGGCGGCCGCGCACCCGGTCGGCAGCTCCCCGAGGAAGCTCCGACGGAGCGCGCGCAGCGCGTGGTGGCAGCGCGACTTGACCGTGCCGGGCGGGATGCTGAGCGCGTCGGCCGCCTCCCGCACCGTCCGGCCCCGGTAATACACCTGGACCAGCACTCCGCGATGCTCCTCACTGAGCTCACCCAATGCCCGCCGCACCGTCAGCGCATCGACGACCCGGTCGCTGGGATCGGCGGTCGCCGGCTCCATGGCGTCGGTGGCCGCCACCTCGGTGGGTCGGGAGGCGCGGGCGCGGGCCCGGTCCACGACCAGGTGGTGCGCGACCGTGAACATCCAGGCCCGCACCGAACCCTTGCCGTTGCTGAACACGTTCGGCCGGCGCCAGGCGCGGATGATCGTCTCCTGCAGGACGTCCTCGGCGGCCGCCCGATCGCCGGTCAGCTTCGTCGCGTACGCCAGTACCGGGCCGCCGTGTTCGGCGTAGAGCCGGGCGGCGAAATCCTCGTCGGGGCGCGCCGGACGCCGGCTCCGGCCGTCACCGACTTCCCCTCGGTGTCCATTTCTCCGTGTCATGGTCGGCAATACGCGCCTTGTCGCGGAATCGGTTCGTGGGAATCCGCCATACCCGCTCGATTTTCGAAACGAAGCGAGCCGGTAGCGGCTTGCACCTCCTATCACCTCACATCACGATACGACAACAAATGGCGGTAACAAGGGCGGTTTCAGCGACGACGGGCATTTCGTTCCGGTCGACGAATAATGTTCGATATTCGTCATTGATGTCCGGATGGGCGAATTCTCGCATCTCGCGAGCCACATGGGTCGACGCACGAAATCCCCTGCGGTCGGCGCGGGATCAGAGGTCGACCGTGGCGCTGCCGAAGGCGACGTTGAACCGGTCGCACCAGATGACCACCGAGGTCAGCCCCGACAGTTCCGCGTCGGCCGGGATCGCGTAGTTCTGGTTGCCGTCGGTGCCTTTGAGGTCGCCCAGAAGTAGGTATCGGCCGTCGTCGTACTTGCCCCAGTCGTCGCCACCGGCCGACTGATCGGAAAGGGCGACGTCCACGTCGGGTCCGTCGCTGGTGGAGAAGTTCTCCAGCCGCAGATACCTTGACCCGTCGGGCAGCTGCAGGATCGTCGCCGTGCCGGTGGTGGCGTGCTCGCCGTCGACGAACGTGCCGGTGGCCAGCACGACCGGTTCGGCCGGCGGCGGTTGGGCCTCGACAGTGGTCGGCTCGGCGCTCTCGGCGGTGATCTGTGCGGTGGCCGGCGCCGAATTGGCCGGCGCGGAGGTGGCGGGCGCGGAGGCGGCGGGCGCCGCCGCAACCGGTGCCGCCTCGTTGACGGTGTTGCGCGTGAACAGCTTCCACGGCTGGAACAGGGACAGGCCCACCGCCCCGCCGATCACCAGCACCACGGCGATCGTGACCAGGATGATCTTCTTGCGGCTCCGCCGGGGTGCGGAGGCGGGCCGGGTATCGAGGTGGTTCATCGCGTCTCCATGGGTGGTGCGGGCGGCGGTCGCCGGATCAGCACACCGCATCGGCCGAGTACGGATCAACGGTCGAATCGTTACGGGAATCTGACGGATGGTGCCGGGTCGGCTGATGGGTTGCATGCTCTGCGCCTGGCCGCCGATCTGGAGGACGAGGAGATCGTGCGGAAGCGTCCACCGGCCGGTGAAGATCGTCGACGCGTCGCGCCCACCCCCAGGCATGTGGCGATCCTGCGCGGGCTGGTGGAAGCACACGGTGTGGCGGGAAACCTGACCACCGATGCTCACCTGGCCGCGCTCGCGCTGGAGCATGGCGCTGAGCTCGTCACGTTCGACCGGGACTTTCTTCGCTTCGGCGTCAAGCTCGAGCTGCTCGCCTGACCGCCGGTGCGGCGTGCACAGTGGGGGAGGTCACGGTCGGTTCGCGTGATATCCGCTCGGTGTGTCCGTCCCGTTCCTGACGCCTGCCGGAGCCCGGCGGGCCGGAGAGGAAGGCACCTCTGATGTCGCGCACCGGCCACCGGAAGCACGGCCGCGTGCTCGGCGGGACCGTCGTCGTTGTCCTACTGGGCGTGCTGGCGATCACTGTGTTCGGCCGGTTGGTGGGCGCGCAGGAGCCGAGTTCGACGGTGACGTCCCCGGTGCCGTCGCCGCCGATGCCGACCGGTTCGAGCGCTACGACGAACCCGATTTTCTCGTCCGGCACCGCATCGTCACCCGCCGGCAGCACGCCTGCGGCGGCGACCGAGTTCGTCGTGATTGCGGTGGTGGACGGGGACACGGTCCGGGTGCGTCCGGCCGGCTCGGACACCGTGCAGCGGGTGCGGCTGATCGGGATCGACGCGCCGGAGACCGGCACCTGCGAGGCGGCGGCCGCCACCACCGCCCTGGAAACGCTGGTGTTGAACCGGTCGGTCACGCTGACCACGGGCGGTGACGGTGAGGACCTGGACCCGTACGGTCGGGCGCTGCGGTACGTCGACACCACCGAGGGGGACGCCGGACTGGCTCTGCTCAACGGTGGTCATGTGCTGGCCCGGTACGACTCCCGGGACGGCTACGGCCGGCACGACCGGGAGGACGACTACATCGCAGCCGACGCGGCGTCCCCCGCGCTCGCGTGCTCGGTGGCGCCCGCCTCGACGACCGAGCTGCCGACGCCGGCCGCTGTGTCCTATTCGAACTGCGCCGCGGCCAGGGCCGCCGGCGCCGCACCGCTGTACGTTGGCGCGCCCGGCTACTCGGCCGAGCTCGACCGGGACGGCGACGGCACCGCCTGCGAGTGAGCCCGCGAGCCACCACGGTGGTCGACCAGCCACCAGCGCAGTGTGACGAACCGCAGCACCCCGACGATGCCGTTGACCGCGACGAGCGCCAGCACGCCCGCCACGCCGACCGGATTCTCCAGGGCGGCCAACGCGACGGTGCTCAGCAGCAGGGTGAGCAGGGACGTGACGACGCCGACCGTGTGGTCGCCCGTCGAGCCCGTCCCGGGCGTGCGGAACGAGTAGCGGCGGTGCGCCTCGGTCGCGACCATCGTGGACACGAGCCAGGACAGCACGTTCGCCAACTGCGACCCGACGCTGTCGGCCAGGAAGGTGTACAGCCCGAGCTGCACAACACTCGCCGCGCCGCCGACCAGCCCGAACCTGACCAACTGGGCGAACCATCCGGCCCGGCGGATCGCGATGCGTGCGACCGCGGAGCCACCGGGGCGGGTCAGGGTCGCGAGCGTCATAACTGCACTCTGGTGCGCCCCGCCCAGCGCCACCCAGGAGCGGGCTGAGTGCCACCTGTGCGTCCGCGGGACCATCGGACACGGGTTTCATCGCCGCAGCGGCGTGCTCTCCCGCACCACCACATCGCCGGACACGGTGATCAGTCGGGCGTTGCCGGCGTCCGCGTCGAACCGGGTACCCAGCGCCAGATCGAGGGCGTCGCCGCCGATCCGCTCCATCGGCAGCCGCACCGTGGTCAGCGCGGGTCGCACGTCCCGCAGGGTGACGATGTCGTCGAATCCGGCGACCGCGACGTCGCCGGGCACGTCCAGTCCCTGATCCCGCAGCGCGGCGGTG
>JBIOVW010000660.1:0-8306 GCA_044867945.1 Nakamurella sp.
CGGCTTCACCCTGACCCCGGACCCGGCTCGGCCGCAGCGGTGGGTGTTCCACCGGCCCGACGGCACCCCCATCCCCGTCGCACCACAACACGTTCCCGCGGAAACACCCGACCAGATCCCCGACCACGCCCCGGACAGCCTGCGCCCCCAGCAGCACGGCGAACCCTTCAGCCTGCGCGACTCGGTCGACGTGTTCTGCCGCAACGGCCGACCCGAGGCCCCGTCATGACCAGGATCGTCGTCGTCTGGTGCCCCGACTGGCCGGCGGTGGCGGCGGCCCGGCAGGCGAACCGGCCGGCCGGCGACCCGGTTGCGGTCCTCCACGCGAACCGGGTCCGGGCCTGCACTGCCGCCGCCCGGGCCGAGGGGGTGCTCGTGGGTCAGCGTCGCCGGGACGCCCAGGCCCGCTGCCCGGACCTGCTGATCACCGGCGTCGATCAGGACCGGGACGCGCGGATGTTCGAGCCGGTCGCCGCGGCGGTCGAGTCCCTCGCGCCCGGGGTGGAGGTGCTGCGCTGCGGGGTGGTCGCCTGCCCGGCGCGCGGACCGGCCCGCTACTTCGGGTCGGAGGCCGCCGCCGCGGAACGGATCGTGGACGCGGTCGAGGCGCTGGACGTGGAGTGCTGCATCGGGGTCGCCGACGACCTGGAGGTGGCGGTGCTGGCCGCGCACCACGCCGTCATCGTGCCGCCGGGGGAATCCGCGACGTTCTGCGCGGGACTGCCGATCACCGACCTGTCCCGGGACCCGGCGATCTGCCCGCCCGACCGGGCCGCCCTGACCGACCTGCTGATCCGGCTGGGCATCACCACCGTCGGTGCATTCGCCGCGCTCCCGCCGGACAAGGTCGCGACCCGGTTCGGCGCCGACGGGGTGCGGGCCCACCGGCTGGCCCTCGGTCGCCCCGAACGGGGGCTGTCCCGGCGGCAGATCCCCCGGGAACTCATCGTCGAACAGGACTGCGACCCACCGCTGGACCGGGTGGACACCGCCGCGTTCGCCGCCCGCGCGCTGGCCGAACGGTTCCACGCCAGGCTCGCCGACGCCGGCCTGGCCTGCACCCGGCTGGTCATCACCGCCGCCACCGACCGGGGCGCCACCCTGTCCCGCACCTGGCGGTGCGCCGCGCCGCTGACCGCCGCCGCCACCGCGGACCGGCTGCGCTGGCAACTCGACGGGTGGCTCACCCATCGGCAGCAGCCCGGCGCGATCACCCGGCTCATCCTGGAGCCGGCGGAGGCGGTCGGCTCCGGGCACATCCAGTACGGGCTGTGGGGGTCCGACGGGCAGGACGACCAACGGGCCGGCTGGGCGTTCGCCCGGGTGCAGGGGCTGCTCGGGCCCGAGTCGGTGCTCTCCCCGGTGCCGGCCGGCGGCCGGAGCGCGCAGGACCGGGTCGTGCTGGTGCCATGGGGCGACGAACGGACAAGCCGGCGTGAGCCTGCGGCGCCCTGGCCCGGGACGATCCCGGCGCCCTCCCCGGCCCGGCTGCTCGACGACCCGGTCACCGTGCTGGACGGCGCCGGCGAGCCGGTGCGGCTCACCGACCGCGGCCTGCTCACCGGCTCTCCCGCCCGGCTGGACAGCAGACGGATCGATGCCTGGGCCGGGCCGTGGCTGCTGGACGAGCACTGGTGGACGCGCGAACAGCGACCCAGCGCTCGGCTGCAGCTGGTTACCGACGACGGCTTCGCCCTGCTGGTCCGCTCCACCGGCGACGGCTGGCGGATTGAGGGGGTGTACGACTGATGGGCTGGAACAACCCGAACGTGCCGTGGAGCGAGCTGGAACGCGCCCTGTCCGGCCGTCCACCCGCCCCGGGCCGCGGTCCGCTGCAGGCGATCCAGCACTGGCAGCACCACCGACCGGATCCCCCGAAGCCACCGCCGGGCCCGCCCACCCGAGTGCCCTACGCCGAGCTGCACTGCCACTCCGCGTTCAGCTTCCTGGACGGCGCGTCCACCCCGGAGCAGCTGGTCGCCGAGGCGGTCCGGCTCGGCCTGGACGCCCTGGCGATCACCGACCACGACGGCCTTTACGGCATCGTCCGGTTCTGCGAGGCCGCCCGGGAGGCCGGATTGGGCACCCTGTACGGCGCGGAGCTGTCCCTGGGCCTGCCCGAACCGCAGTTGGGTATCCCGGACCCGGTGGGCGAGCACCTGCTGGTGCTGGCGAAAGGGCAGGAGGGCTACCACCGGTTGTCCACCCAGATCAGCCGGGCACAGCTGGCCGGCGGGGCGAAGGGGCGTCCGGTCTACGACCTGGACGAACTGGCCGATGCCGCCCACGACGACTGGCTGATTCTCACCGGCTGCCGAAAGGGCAGCGTCCGCCGCGCCCTTGCCCACCGTGGCGAGACCGGCGCCCGCGACGAGATCAGCAAGTTGATGGAAAGGTTCGGCCGACGCAACGTCGTCGTCGAACTCACCACCGCGCTGCTGCCCACCGACGACGAGGACAACGACGCCCTCGCCGCCCTGGCCGCCGAATTGCAACTGCCGGTGGTGGCGACCAGCGGCGCGCACTACGCCACCCCGGCCGACGGCCGGATCGCCGCCGCGATGGCCGCGGTCCGGGCCCGCCGCAGCCTGGACGAGGCCGACCCCTACCTGCCGCCCGGACCCGGCGCGCACCTGCGGTCCGGCGCGGAGATGGCGCACCTGTTCGCCCGGTACCCGACCGCGGTGACCACCGCCGCCGCGATCGGCGAGCAGTGCGCGTTCGACCTGCACCTGGTCGCGCCGAACCTG
This sequence comes from Nakamurella sp., assembly GCA_044867945.1. GTDB lineage: Bacteria > Actinomycetota > Actinomycetes > Mycobacteriales > Nakamurellaceae > Nakamurella. The sequence continues at coordinate 2,751 of JBIOVW010000660.1, forward strand.
CCGCCGTACGACGTGCCGCCCGGCCACGACGAGAACTCCCACCTGCGGCAACTCACCCTGGCCGGCGCCGTCAACCGATACGGCACACCGGACGAAAGGCCGGACGCCTACGCGCAGATCGAGAAGGAACTGGCGATCATCACCCGGCTCGACTTCCCCGGCTACTTCCTGATCGTCCACGACATCGTCGACTTCTGCCGACGCAACAACATCATGTGCCAGGGCCGCGGATCGGCCGCCAACTCCGCGGTCTGCTACGCGCTGGGCATCACCGCGGTCGACGCGGTGCGCTACGAGTTGCTGTTCGAAAGGTTCCTGGCCCCGGAACGGGACGGCCCACCGGACATCGACGTGGACATCGAGTCGGACCGGCGGGAGGAGGTCATCCAGTACGTCTACGACAAGTACGGCAGGGACAAGGCCGCGCAGGTCGCCAACGTCAACACCTACCGGCCGCGGATGGCGGTGCGGGACATGGCCAAGGCGCTCGGCCATTCGCCCGGTCAGCAGGACGCCTTCTCCAAGCAGCTGGACGGCTGGACGCCGCTGGCGGCGCAGCACGGGGACGGCATCCCACCGGACGTGATGGCCCTTGCCCAACGGATCCAGGACTACCCGAGGCACCTGAGCATCCACTCCGGCGGCATGGTCATCTGCGACCGACCGGTCGCCTCGGTGTGTCCGGTGGAGTGGGCGCGGATGGAGAACCGGTCCGTCCTGCAGTGGGACAAGGACGACTGCGCCGCGATGGGCCTGGTCAAGTTCGACCTGCTGGGCCTCGGCATGCTCTCGGCCCTGCACTACGCGGTCGACCTGGTCCGCGAGCACGAGGGCATCGACGTCGACTTCGCGCAACTGGACCTGGAGGAGCCCGCCGTCTACGAGATGCTGCAGCAGGCGGACTCGGTGGGTGTGTTCCAGGTGGAGTCCCGCGCGCAGATGGCCACCCTGCCCCGGCTGAAACCGAGAACGTTCTACGACCTGGTCGTCGAGGTCGCGCTGATCCGCCCCGGCCCCATCCAGGGCAACTCGGTGCACCCCTACATCCGCCGCCGCAACGGCCTGGAACCCGTCACCTACGACCACCCGGTGATGGAGAGGTCGCTGGCCAAGACGCTGGGCATCCCGCTGTTCCAGGAACAGTTGATGCAGCTCGCGGTGGACGTCGCCGGGTTCGACGCCGGGGAGGCCGATCAGCTGCGCCGGGCGATGGGCGCCAAACGGTCCACCACGAAGATGGACAAACTCAAGGAGCGCCTGTACCAGGGTATGAAGAGCAACCACGGCATCGAAGGTGAGGTCGCCGATCGGATCTACGAGCGGCTGCTGGCGTTCGCGAACTTCGGGTTCGCCGAGTCGCACGCCCTGTCGTTCGCGTCCCTGGTCTTCTACTCGTCCTGGCTCAAGCTGTACCACCCTGCCGCGTTCTGCGCCGCGCTGCTGCGTGCCCAGCCGATGGGGTTCTACTCGCCGCAGTCGCTGGTCGCCGACGCCCGACGGCACGGGGTGACGGTCCGCCGGCCGGACGTCAACGCGTCCAGCGCGCACGCCGACCTGGACACCCGAGACGGCAAACCCGCCGTCCGGCTTGGCCTGGACGAGGTACGCACCATCGGCGACGAACTGGCCGAGAAGATCGTCGCGAACCGGCCGGCCGGCGGCTACCGCAGCCTGGACGAGCTCACCAGGACGGTGACCCTCACCGCGCAGCAGGCCGAGGCGCTGGCCACCGCGGGCGCGTTGGACAGCCTGAGCGGGGATCGACGAAAAGCCCTGTGGGCCGCCGGCGCCGCGGCCGGGGAGCGGGCCGGCACCCTGGACCTGCCAGAGCCGGACGCGCCCGCGTTGCCCGGGATGAGCGACATCGAGCTGACCGTCGCCGACATCTGGGCCACCGGGATATCGCCCGAGTCGTACCCCACCGAGTTCTCCCGGGAGCAGCTCGACCGGTGGGGCGTGATGACCGCCACCGGCCTGAAGGGCACGGATCACGGAACAAGGGTGCTGGTCGCCGGGGTGGTCACCCACCGGCAACGCCCGGCCACCGCGTCCGGGGTCATCTTCGTCAATCTCGAGGACGAGACCGGGATGCTCAACGTGATCTGCTCGGTCGGGCTGTGGGCGAAGTACAAGCACATCGCCCGTGGCTCGTCGGCGCTGCTGGTCCGTGGGGTGCTCGAACGCGCAGGCGGCGCGGTGTCGATCGTGGCCGACCGGATCGCCCGGGTGAACCTGATCGCCGCCACCCCCTCCCGCGACTTCCGCTGACCGAACCTGGCACGATCGCAGCCGTGAGCGAAGTTTTCGAGAAGGCGGCGGTGTCGCTCATCCTGGCCGACTTCGCGGTCGCCGATCAGCTGGGCAAGCTGCAGATGGTCGGCGGCGGGCTGCAGCTCATCGGCCGCGACCACAACACCGGGGTGTCCGCGGCGTTCGCGCTGGTGGTGAGCCTGACGTTCCCGCCGGACCTGTTCAACGAGCAGTACGCCTTCGAGGTCGTCCTGGAGGACACCGCCGGCAACCCGCTCGAACTGGCGGAGTCCGCCGCAGTGCCCGGCAGCCGGGTGATGCGTTTCGGGCAGACCCTGCAGATCGAGGAACCCAACTTCCGCGGCAGCGGGGTGCCCCGCCGCTCGTTGCCCACCCGGTCCCACGTCGTCCTCTACTTCAACACCGGGCTGCCGTTGCCGCCCGGACGGGTGTTGGTCTGGCGGGCCCGGATCGACGGCGAGTCCAAACCGGATTGGATCGTCTCGTTCTTCGTGCCCGCGCGGCCGCCGGCACCTGTGCTGGGGTGAACACATGCGCATCGCCACCTGGAACATCAATTCCATCCGCGCCCGGCACGACCGGGTGCTGGCGTGGCTGGAACGCAGCAACGTGGACGTGTTGGCGTTCCAGGAGACCAAGATCGACGACGCCCGGTTCCCGGTCGAGTCGTTCGCGAGGCTGGGCTACCGGGTGGCCCACCACGGCACCAACCAGTGGAACGGGGTCGCCGTCGCCTCCCGGGTCGGGCTGGAGGACGTGCAGGTCGGGGTGCCCGGGCTGCCCTCGTTCGGCGACGACGCGGTGGCCGAGGCCCGGTCCATCGGCGCGGTCTGCGGCGGCATCAGGGTATGGAGCCTGTACGTGCCCAACGGTCGCGCCGTCGGCGACCCGCACTACCACTACAAGCTGAGGTGGCTCGGCGCGCTGCGGGACTACGCGGAGAAGCAGCTGGCGGACGAGCCGCACGCGCAGGTCGCGCTGTGCGGCGACTTCAACATCGCGCCCACCGATGACGACATCTGGAGCGTCGAGTATTACCGGGGCTCCACCCACGTCACCGGCCCGGAGCGGCAGGCCTTCGGCAACATCACCGACGTCGGGTTCACCGACGTGGTCCGCCCCTTCCACCCCGGTCCCGGCGTCTACACCTATTGGGACTACACCCGGCTGAGCTTCCCGAAGCGGCGAGGCATGCGGATCGACTTCGCATTGGCCAGCCCGGCCCTGGCCGCGCGGGTGACGGGCGCCGAGATCGACCGCGAGGAACGCAAGGGCAAGGGCCCGTCCGATCACGCGCCGGTGATCGTCGAGCTGCGGGACATCTGATGGTCAGGATCCTGGTGCTCGAGCACGACCCCTCCGACCCGGTGCAGCGGTTGGGGGACTGGCTGACCGAAGCGGGCGCCGAGCTGACCATCTGCCGCCGGTACGCCGGGGAGCAGCTCCCCGACCGGTTCGACGCGCTGGTCTGTATGGGCGGACACATGAGTTCGCTGGACGACCAGGCGACGCCCTGGTTGCCGGCCACCAAGGCGCTGCTGCGCCGGGTGATCGCCGACGGCACTCCCACGCTGGGCGTGTGCCTGGGCGGGCAGCTGCTCGCGCTGGCCGGCGGCGGGACGGTCGAACGAGGCGCGGAGGGCCCGGAGATCGGCGCCTACCTGACCGCCAAACGGGACGCCGCGGCCGACGACCCGCTGTTCGCGCAGGTGCCGATGACGCCGGACGTCATGCAGTGCCACGACGACGTCGTCACCGTCCTGCCGCCCGGCGCCACCCTGCTGCTGTCCTCGACCGGCTATCCGCATCAGGCGTGGCGGCAGGGCCGCGCGGCCTGGGCGGTGCAGTTCCACCCGGAGACCACCGCGGCGGCGGTGCGCGAATGGGCCCGCGGCCACGGCGTGCTGGGCACGTGGCGATTGGGCGCGCTGCTGGACGAGGCGGACGAGGCGGCCACCGAGGTGTGGCGGGACGTCGCGCACCGATTCGTCGAGATCGCGAAGCGGCCACCGGTGGTCAGGCTCCCGCTCACGGCGCTGTCCGGATGAGCCGACCCGGCCTGCGGACCCCCGCCTGGTACAGCCTCCCGGACACCGAACGGGTGCGCGAGGACCTGGCGTTGGTCGGCTTGTGGGGCGCCGACGGGCCGGTCGCGGCCAACGAGGAGATCCTGGCCGCCGTGTCCAGGGCCGGCCGTCCCGAGCTCGCCGTCTACGGGCTGGCCCGTCTGTACGAGGCGGACGGGAACCCCGCCCAGATCATGGAGGCATTGCGGACCCAGCCCCGGTTCCGGGGCCGGCTGCTCGGGGTGCTCGGCGCGTCCACCGTGCTGTCCGAACATCTGGCGGCCTGGCCCGAGGACTGGCACGACCTGCTGCCGGAGGCACCGGCCGAGGAACTGGTCGCGGCGGAGGGCATGCGCCGGGTGTTGTGCGGGGCCGTCGGCATCGACCCCGACATCCCGCCGTGTACCGGCAGCGAGGGGGCGCTCGCCACCGTCACCGCGAGCAAGGCGATCGCCGCGCTGCGCCGGGCCTACCGGTCCCAGCTGCTGATCATCGCCGCGCACGACCTGGCGCCCGCCGTCGAGCCGTCCCTGCCGACCACCGCGCTCCCGGCGGTCTGCCATGCGTTGACCGCACTGGCCGACGCCACCCTGCAGGCCGGGCTGGCGGTCGCGGCCGCGGAAGTGCCGACCGCGGCGCCGGTGCGGCTCGGCGTCGTCGCGATGGGCAAGACGGGCGCCAAGGAGCTGAACTACCTGTCCGACGTGGACGTGATGTTCATCGCCGACGACGCGGAGGCCGCGGCCCCGCTGGCCAGCCGGATGATGCGGATCTGCGGCGCGGCGGCCTGGGAGGTCGACGCCGCGCTGCGGCCGGAGGGCAAGGCCGGTGCGCTGGTCCGCACGCCCGCCGGGTTCACCAGCTACTACCAGCGGTGGGCGCAGACCTGGGAGTTCCAGGCGCTGCTCAAGGCCCGCCCGGCGGCCGGCGACCTGGAGCTGGGCCGGGTGTTCATGGACATCACCCGGCCCGGCGTGTGGTCGGCGGCGAGCCGGGATTCGTTCGTCGACGACGTGCAGGCGATGCGCCGACGGGTCGAGGACAACATCCCGGACAAGCACCGCGACCGGGAGCTCAAGCTCGGTGCCGGCGGCCTGCGGGACGTCGAGTTCGCGGTTCAACTCCTCCAGTTGGTGCACGGCCGATCGGATCCCGACCTGCGGCTGCCCGGCACCCTGATGGGCCTGCGGTCGCTGATCCGTGGTGGCTACATCGGCCG
>JBIOVW010000661.1:0-2873 GCA_044867945.1 Nakamurella sp.
ACGCGCCCCGAAACTCAAGGTCCTGACCTTCGACGAGGAGCTGGTCGCGCTGCGGCTGCTGGCCGACCGCCGCGACGAGCTGTCCGCGCTGCGGATACAGACCGTGAACCGGCTGCACCGGCTGTTCGCAGAACTGATCCCCGGCGGAGCACCGAAGAACCTGAGCGCCACCAAGGCCAAGACGCTGCTCGCCGGCGTGCGACCCAGAACCCTGATCGGGCGGACAACCCGACGGATGGCGGTCGAAGAGCTGGCCGACCTGGTCCGCGTCGACGCCAAGCTCAAGGCACTGAACCGGGAGCTCAAGGCGGCGGTCCTGGCTCGAGGCTCGCATTTGATGGATTTGCACGGCGTGGGCCCGGCCGGGGCGGCGCGGATCCTGGCCGACGTCGGCGACATCGCCCGGTTCCCCGACCGTGACCACTTCGCGTCGTGGACCGGCACCGCACCCCTGGACGCCTCCTCCGGCGAGCACATCCGCCACCGGCTGTCCCGCGCCGGGAACCGGCGGATGAACCACGTCCTCTACGTCGCCGCGATCTCCCAGATCCGCCAGGACAGCGAAGGTCGCCGCTACTACCGGCGCAAGCTGGCCCAAGCCAAGACGCCCAAGGAAGCGCTGCGGTGCTTGAAGCGGCGCCTGTCCGACCTGGTCTACCGCCAGCTCCGCGCCGACACCCAGGTCGACCCGGTACCGGCAGGTCAGGCGGGCCCGGGAGGGCACTCGGGGGCGTCTCAAGAATCCAGCGCGGCCGACCTGCACACCCCGGTCATCGGCTCTTCGGATCAGCCACAACCCGAGCCCGCAGCACCGACGCTACCCGCCCGACGCCCATCGCCAACACCCCACGCAGCTTCGACTCACACGCCACCGCGCCGGCGCGCCGGAGCCGTCAAGGTGGAGCGCCCAACCGGACGAACGACCTAATGGGCAGATGAGCGGGCCATCGCTGCGAACGACAACGGCGTTGCAGCCACTGGTCAAGACCGCGAGGCCCGCTCAGTTCGTCAGCGACCGCACCGGATCGCCACGCCGAGCCACCCCAGGTCCAACAGGTGTGGCCCATGGACCGGTATGGGTGATGGTGACCTGCAGCCACCCCGCGGGAGCAGACCCTCTTCACCCTTGACCGGAGCCTGCGAACTCCGACATCGGACCGGGGCCCCACGGGATGCCGAGGCCACGAACAGCCAATCGGATGGCGGGCCCTCGAGCCCTTCCATTAGGCAGCGTGCGTGACCTGGCGTGAGCCCGCGGTCAGCGGCAACCACCCCAGCAACAGCAGACAGGAGACCACCCGTGAGTGACGTGCACTGCGGTATCGACTGGGCCGAGGACCACCACGACATCGCCCTGGTCGCCCGGCGCGGCGACCTGTGGCGCGGCGACGCATCGATGATGACCCGGCCGGATTGACCAGCCTGCTGGCCCTGCTGGCCGAGCACGGCGACCGCGCCGAGGACCAGATCCCGGTCGCGATCGAGACCCCGCGGGGGCTGCTGACCGCCTGCCTGCGGGCCACCGGACGGCCGGTGTTCCCGATCAACCCGATGGCCGTGGCACGCTACCGCGACCGGCACTCGATCGCCGGGCGCAAGTCCGACCACGGCGACGCCGTCGTGTTGGCGAACATCCTGCGCACCGACGCGCACGCGCACCGTCCGCTGCCAGCCGACTTCGAGCTCGTCCAGGCCATCGCGGTGCTGGCTCGCGCCCAGCAGGACGCCGTGTGGGCGCGCACCACCGCGCACAACAAGCTGCGCTCCCACCTGCGCGAGTACTACCCCGGGTTCCTCGCCGCGTTCGCCACGACGCGCGGGGGAATCAGCCGCCCGGAGGCCCGGGCGGTGCTGGCCGCCGCTCCGGAGCCGGCATCGGCGGCCAAACTCACCCAAACCCAACTGCAGACTGTGCTGCGACGCGCCGGGCGCAGCCGCGGCATCACCGCCGAGGCCGCCCGGCTGCGCGACGAACTGCGGCGTCCCCAGATGCGTCAGCTCCCCCGGGTCGAACAGGCGATGGGTCGCCAGGCCCTGGCCCTGCTCGGCCAGCTCAACGCCGCCTGCGCCGCCGCCGACGACCTTGAGCAAGCCGTCCTCGAAGCGTTCCAGCAGCACCCCGAGGCCAACATCATCACCAGCTTCCCCGGGCTCGGTTCCCTGACCGGCGCCCGCGTGCTGGCCGAGATCGGCGACGACCGCACCCGGTTCGCCGACGCCAAGGGCCTCAAGGCATACGCCGGCGCCGCGCCGATCACCCGCGCCAGCGGCAAGACCACCAGCGTGCAGCACCGCCGCATCAAGAACAACCGGCTCAACGCGGCCGGCTACAGCTGGTCCTTCGCCGCCCTGACCGCATCACCCGGAGCCCGCGCCCACTACGACCGCCGCCGAGCCGCCGGCGACCGTCACTGCGCAGCCCAGCGCAACCTCTACGCCCGCCTCCTCGGCTGCCTCCATCACTGCCTCACGACCGGCCAGCCCTACCACGAGGCCACCGCCTTCGGCTCAACCAGCAGCGTGACACCCACCCTCGCGGCTGACAGTTAGATGCATCGGATGTCTTGACGGCGACAAGCACCGGCGCACACTCCAGCGTGCCGAAACTGCGTCCTTGACACAGAGGGGAACCGGTGTGGGCAACTTGCGGTCCCACCAGCAGGAGGCGTCGCAGCCGAGGACCACGGGGTGACCCGGTACCAGCCCAGGCAGCCGGTGTTCGGTCTTCACCGGGCCCGCAGGGACGCGAACTGATTCGCCCCGGGTTCAGTGGAGGCTCGGATTGTTGGCTCCGGCCTCGGCGAGGTCGGGTGTCTGAGGGTAGTGCTCGGTCGCGACGTGGTTCCAGTGGTTGGCTTCGAACTCGGTGGGTG
>JBIOVW010000662.1:0-7565 GCA_044867945.1 Nakamurella sp.
TACCCCATTTCGGGAACCGTGCGGTGGCGTCGTCGGCGAACCGTTCGAGGACGTCGCCGCCGCTGTCGAGTCGGCCGAAGTACTGCCGGGCGATCGACACCCGCTGCTCACGGGTCATGGTCCGGGAGGCGACGGTCATCGCAAGTTCCTTTCGTCGTATTGCGGGTTGTCGGGAGATGGGCGGCCGACGCCCCGGCGGTGCTCGGTTGTGATTCATCCTCCGGCACGGAGGATCTCGTCAACCACCCGTTCGGCGGACTCGAGTGCTCCGTTCATCCAGGCGATCCACAACGAGGTGTGTTCGCCCGCGAAGTGCACCCGCCGCTCGGGCCGCCGCATTGCGGGCAGCATCCAGGCCAGGTCGCCGGGTGGCGTCCAGCCCCACCCGCCGCCCGCCCACGGGTCCTCCTGCCAGGACTTGTGCGCGACACCGACGATCTGCTCGTCGATCCCGGGCAGGAGATCCCGGAACAGTCGGCGCATCGCGGCGACCCGACGGCTGCCGTGTCCGGCGAACGCGGTGGCCTCGGTGTCGAACATGTAGGCGTGCAGCAGACCCGCATCGGTGTCCGGCTGCTGGGAGCTGGTGTTCCAGACCCGGCCGGCCATGGTGTCCGTGCCGACGAGTTCCAGCCCGCCCAGCCGACCCAGCGGGTCCCGTTCCCAGAACCGGTTCCGGGTCTGGAAGTAGCAGCGGGCCGCCGGCATGTAGCGCAGTCGACGGATCGCAACCATCTTCTCCGGCGAGAACCCGGCGTCGAGCCGGACCCGGCGCAGGGGGGCGAACGGCAACGCGCACACGCAGCGGTCCGCGCGCAGCTCGTGCCGTCCCGTCCGGTCCCGGACGCCGACGGTGACCCCGGCGGGGTCCTGGGCGATCCGGACCACCTCGGTGCCGTACCTGACCCGGTCGCCCAATGCGGCGGCGAAGGCTCGCGGAAGCCGGTCGTTGCCACCCTTGATGCTCGACAGATGTTCACCGGCCTGCAGCGATTCAACGGCGAACCCGGCCGCGGCGTTGATCCGGGCGATCCGCCCGTTCTGCGCGTAGAACCAGTCCCGCCACGCCACGGACGCACCCCGTTCCGCGATGAACTCGCCGATCGTCGTCCGGTCCAGGCCCAATGCCGTCGGCTGCGAGGCCGGCCAGCCGGGATCGCTCAAATCGCCGAGTGCGGCCATCCCCGGTTCCACGTACCGGGAGAACATCGCGAACGGGTCGGGCTGCTCGTCCGGGTGCAGATCCGGTATCGGCCACGGTGTTCCGGTCGGCGGCGGCAGGAAGCGGCGTCCCCGCAGGTGAAATGCCCGGGTGCCCGTGTCGTAGGGGAGTAGTTCGAGCCCGAACTCGTTGACGTAGCGCATCGTGTACTCGTGGGTCTCGAAGATGCGCACGGCACCCATTTCGGCGTGGACGCCGTGTCGCATCCCCGCTCGCACCGTGTGCACCCGGCCGCCCGGGCGTTCCTGCGCCTCCAGCACGGTGACCTCGTAGCCGTGCCTCATCAGGCGGTAGGCGGCGCACAGACCGGCCAGGCCGGCGCCGAGGACGACGATCCGCCGGCCACCCCGGGGCGGGTCGCCGAACGCGCGTGGCGCGCGGGCGACTGCCGCGAGCGACGCGACGGACGCCGCAACCCCGAGTCGAAGAAATGTGCGTCGGTCAACTGCGTCGGTCATCAGAGTCATCCTTTCCGATGAGGCGGCCCAGACGATCGATCGTTCGGTCGATGTCGTCGCGGGTCGTGCGAGGGTTGATGGTGCACAGCCGAAGTGCACTGCGCCCGTTGACCTGGTGTCCGCTGACGAAGGCGAACCCGTCGGTCAACGATCGGGCCGGCAGGTCGGCGTTCAGGGCCTCGAGTTCGACCGGTGACGCGCCGTCCGGGCACGCCCGGAACGTGACGATCCCCAACCGGGCCGGCGTCATGACCTCCCACCTCGGATCGCCGGCCAGCCTGGCTTCGGCGTGCTCGGCCAGATCCAGGCCGTGCTCAACGGCTCGGCGAAACGCCGCCGCGCCGTAAACCTTCAGCGACATCCAGAGCTTGAGGGCACGGAATTCGCGGGTGAGCTGGATGCCACGGTCGCAGAAGTTCACCTCGTCCGCCGCCGCCTCGGCGGCGCGCAGATAGGTCGGCGTCGACCGGAAGGTCCGTTCGAGCGCGGCGCCGTCGCGGACGAGCAGGCACCCCGCCTCCGCGGTCTGGAACAGCCACTTGTGCGGGTCGAGGGTCAATGAGTCGGCCGACTCCAGCCCGGCCAGCTCGGCCCGCCCCCGCGGCGAGAGCATCGCGGCCGCCCCGTAGGCGCCGTCGACATGCAGCCACAACCCGTGCTCATCACACACGTCGCGGAGTTCGACCAATGGATCGACGGCGCCGGAACCGGTCGTGCCGGCGGTGGCCACCACGCACACCGGAAACCGGCCGGCGGCCCGGTCGGCCGCCGCGGCGGCGGCGACCGCACCGGGGATCATTCGCTGCGCCGGATCGGTGCCCAGCACCCGCACGTGTCGCACACCGGTCACCCGCAGGGCGCGCTCCACCGACGAGTGCGCCTGGTCGGCCAGGTAGACGACGGCGCGGGGTCGGTCACTGCCGGCGCGCTCGTCCAAGGCGACCGCCAGTGCGGTCAGATTCGCCGTCGAGCCGCCGCTGACGAACACGCCGTGGGTGGAGGCCGGCAGTCCGCAAAGGTCGCGGAGCCACTCGAGCACGATGGTCTCCACCATGGCCGCGCCCGGCGACCCGAGCCAGGTCCCCGCGAAGGTGCTGAAACCGGACGCGAGCGCGTCCGCCAACACGGCGACCGGGTTGCCGGGACCCGGAATGAATCCGAAGAAGCGTGGATGGTCGACCCGCAGACCGGTCGCGAGGATCACGTGCAGCGCGATGTCCAGGACCTGGTCCGGGTCGCTGCCGTCCTCGGGCAGCTGCTCGGCGAGTTGCTCCGCGATCGCCGGGCGACCGGTGCGGTCGCCGACCGGCAGGCTGGGCAGCCCGACCGAGCGGTCCACCAGGGCGTCGACCACCCGGTGGCCGAGCCGGCGGGCGAGTTCCGGGTCGACCGTCAGCCGACGATCGACGATGCGTTGCGCGGTGTCCATGGTCTCGACGGTAGGAATGAGGGGTCCTGCGCCACATCGGCAGAACTCCCTGTTGCGCCCCTTATCCGGCGACGGGCATGCCTATCCGGACGGCGTGGTCACGCCCAGGCGATGCGCGAGGGTGGCTGCTTCGGTGCGGTTGGTGGCGCCGAGCTTGGCGAAGATGTGTGAGACATGGACGCTCGCCGTCTTCTCGCTGATGAACAGCGCGGTGCCGATCTCACGGTTGGTGTGGCCCGTCGCGAGCAGGCCGAGCACCTCGAGCTCCCGGCGGGTGAGGCCGGCCGGTGGCGGTCCGCCCCGCTCCCCGGCGCCGCCGTTCAGGGGGATCCGGGCGCGCCTGGCCAGGTCGGCGACTGCGTCGGCGAGCGGGCGCGCGCCCAGCCGTTCGGCCTGGTCGGCGGCCGCGCTCAGCAGCCGGGCCGCCCGCCCGCGGTCACCACCGGTCAGCAGGATCGCCTCCGCCTCGCGCCACGCGCAGACCGCGACGTGGAACGGGAAGCGGAGCCGCTCCCAGCGTTCCCGGGTCGTCGCCCACGTTTCCGGATCCGGTGGGTCGGCAATTTGGCCGAGCTCGGCCGCGGCCTGGGCCCGGTTCGCGGCCGGCTCGGGTACATCGGCGTCGCGCAACCGGTTGTCGAGCCGGGCCAGGAGTCGAGCGCCGGCCGCGTGCACCTGATCGGCTGCGTCGTCGTCACCCGCGGCCCGCAGCTGCAGCGCGCGATCGGCGCATGCCCAGGCACCGAGGGAATAGAGCGAAGCCGAATACCAGATGTACTCGGCGTTGTCGACCAGCTCGAGCGCCTTGTCGACCAGCTGCCGGGCACGTTCGGGGTGCCCATCCCACAGGGCCACCTCGGCCATGGCGGCGGCGCCCCTGGCGCTTGACTGTCCGCTGCCCGCTTCCTGCGCGGACGGATCGGCGAAGGCGGCCGCGCCGTCACGGTCGCCGCGCCGCGCCGCCAGCAGGGCCGCGGCCTGGTGCAACGCCACCGCCGCCGCGCCCTCGGGGGCACGCTGCCGGCCCTGGTCGATGACGGCGGCTGCGGCCTCGTAGCGGCCGAGTTTGACCAGCCGGCCGGCGTTCTCGCCGATGAGATGAATGCCCATCACCCGCTCCAGGCCGAGGCGCCTCGCCTCGGCGATGCCCTCGTCGGCCAGGTCGATGGCATCCTGGACCCGACCGGCGTGGTCCAGCGCCTCGGCCGCGTTGATGTATGCGCGCATGAGCGTGTCCGCGTCACCGTCCCGCCGCGCCGCCGCGAGCGCCTCGAGACCGGCCGCCTCGGCCGCCTCGGCGTGATCGCCCGTTGCGATCACCCTGGTGACCAGCAACGCTGCTTCGATATCCGGTCTGCCCAATTCCCTGGCGATGTCCAGGGCCTCGTCGATCGGCGCCCGCGCCTGCTCCTCCCGGCCGGTGAGGAGCAACAACCGGGCGTGCGACTCGAGCATCAGCGCCCGCTCGGCCGTCCCATCGGGTGGGGTCAGGGCGATCGCCCGGACCGAAACGGACAGCGCGTCGGCGCCGCGCCCGCCGTCCCACAGGCAGCGCGCCAGCATTGCGTGCTGCCGCGCGGCCCGGTCCGGACCGACGATGTCGACGGCGCGCCGGGACAGGGCGATCGCCAGTTGCGCCTCGCCCGAAGCGCATGCCGCATTGGTGGCCCGCTCGGTCAGTTCCAGTTGGCTGACGCCCGAGCGGGTTTCGGGTGAGGCACCCGTCCACAACTCCAGCGCCCGCTGCAGATGGCGCAGCGCCTCCTGATGCGCGAAGAGCCGCTCCGCCTGGCCGGCGGCCCGAACCGACGCGATCAACGCCTGCGGGTGGTCCCCGGCCTCGGACCAGTGGTGGGCCAGTTCACCGGCCAGTGTCGCAGCGTCGCCGAGGTCGGGGAACCGCTCCAGGGCGCGGGCGAGCACGCCGTGCAGCTCCCGGCGTTCACCGGGCAGCAGATCGACGTGCGCCACCTCGCGGAGCAGGGCATGGCGGAAATCCAACGCCCGCCCGTCGGTGGACTGCACGATAATTCGGGCGTCCAGGGCCTCACGGACTCCCGCCGACAGGTCGTCCGCACGGAGGTCCGCGGTCAACTCGAGCAGGCGGTGGTCGACGTGCGGACCTGCCGCGGCCAGTACCCGCACCACCCGTGCGGCGGCGGGTGACAACCGGTGCATGACGTCGATCAGCGAGTCACGAACGGTGACCGGAACCGCGTCCGAGTCGCCCGCGCGGAGCAGTTCCTGGGCGAAGAAGGCGTTGCCCTCGCTGCGCTCGTGCAGGCGTTGCAGCACAGTCGGATTGGGCGGGGTCCCGGTGATCGCCCTGACGAACTCGCCGAGTTCCTGCCGGGTGAACGGCTTCAGGTCGATGCAGGCGACGCGCGGGTCGCGGCGCAACTCCAGCAGGTACGGACGCATCGGATCGGCGCGATCGAAATCGTCGGTGCGGCAGGTGATGACGAGCGCGAACCGCTCGACCGACGCCGCGCGGACCAGGAAACGCAGCAGGTCACGCGTCGAGCCGTCGGCCCAGTGCAGATCCTCGATGACCAGCAGCACTGGACGGCGTGCGCCCAGCCGGCCGATCGTCCCCAAGAGGAATTCGAACAGCCGCTCCCGGCCGTACGGAGCCGGTTCGGCCGGCCGCTCGTCGCCGGGCGCGGCAAGGGCGGGCACCAGGCGGGCGAGCTCGGCCCGCCCGGCCCCGAGCGCCTGGTCGAGCACGGCCTCGTCCAGCAGGTCGGGAAGCGGCCGCAGCGCCCCGGTGATCGGGGCGTAGGCGAGTTCGCCGTCAGCGAAGTCGATGCACCGGCCGACGAGCGTCAGCGCGCCGTCGCGCCGCGCCACCTCTAACAGTTCCTCAATCAGTCGACTCTTGCCGACGCCGGCTTCCCCGCCGATCAGCACCGCCGCAGCCGCGCCGTGCGCCGCGCGCTCCAGCGCCGCGGACAGCTGTGCCAGCTCGGCTGCGCGGCCCACGAAGGTCGAAGTCGTCGACTGCCCGACCATGATCCGATGTTCTCAGCCGGTCACGCGCCCGGGCAAGGTCCGGGCAAGGTCGTCTGTTTCGAGCAATCGCGGCCGGCCGGGTCGGTGCGGCCGTCCGAATCCAACAAGGCGTCACCGGCATGCGGGTGGGCAGCCGGATCGACCGGCTTGATCCACTGCAGCGCTCGGGGTTGACATTCTCATGAAGGTTTGCCGGCGGTCCCGGCCGGGCACCTGATCGTGGTCCACGACTTCCGGCACGGGACCTCGCGATTCGGCCGGCGCAGGGGGATTTCCGTCTGGTCGTTCCACTCGCGATAATTGCGGAGCGTGTCCGGACACCGCAAGTCCGGGTTCGCATGAGGTTGAGACAGGAGTTGATGATGGCGACCTGCGACACCTGTGGTAACGAGTATGACAAGGCCTTCACGATCACCAGGGGACAGGAATCAGGAACGTTCGACAGCTTCGAGTGCGCGGTGCACGCGATGGCCCCCACTTGCGCGCATTGCGGCTGCCACATTCTGGGTCATGGAGTGGAAGTCGGCGGCACGATGTTCTGCTGTGCGCATTGTGCCCGACATCAGGGCAGCGGCGCCGACGTGGCGGATCGGGCCTGATCCTAACAGGGTGCGGCTCTTCAGATCAGGGCGGTGCCGCATGCCGGATCGCTCGAACGGAGCGTGGCGCGACCTCGGGATCGCCTTCGACCGACCTGCTCGAATTGCCACCTCCTATCCTTCTGAATCGATCACGCGGGGCCGAATGTGGCAAATCGATACGGATTCGGCCCCGTCCCCGCCGGCCCTCCGCCGCTTCGACAGGTCACGCGTGCGGTGAGGTTGGCAGATCCGTCGGGTGCAGTCCGGAGACTTGACCGGTTCGGGTGAGTTCCTCGGCGAGTGCGGTGAGGCGCACATTGGTGGTTTGCGAGCACTTGCGGAGCACGGCGAGCGCCTGCTCCGGGGTCAGTCGGTAGCGGGCCATCAAAATTCCTTGGGCCTGGCCGATCAGATTCCGGGAGTCGATGGCCCGCCACAGGTCTTGCGTGGTCCGGGTGTGGTCGAGGATCACCGAGCTGTGGGCGGCGACGACGCGTGCCGCATGCAGGTCGATCGCGTCGTAGGCGCGGGGCCGGTCGGAGTAAAGGTTCAGCGCACCCAGCGGGGTGTCGGTGAACAGGCGGACCGCGATCACCCCGCCGAATCCGAGCCCGAGCGCGTGCGGCGTCCAGCGTGGCCACCGCTGGTCCCCGGTCAGGTCGTCGGCCAGCAGGATCTCGTCGGTTCGGACGGCGTCCAGGCAGGGGCCTTCGCCAAGTTCGTACTGCAGCAGGTCGGCTTTGCCGGTCCGATCGTCGGAGGCGGCGACGGTGTCCAACGATCGGCGCGGCCCGATCATGGTGATCGATGCGTGATCGCAGGGTGCGGTGGTCATCGCGAGATCGATGACGGCGCCCAGAGAG
>JBIOVW010000663.1:0-25566 GCA_044867945.1 Nakamurella sp.
ATCGAGCAGGCCCGGCGGTCGGATCTACCGGCTCTGCGCCTCGACAAGCAGCCGGCGGCGAGATGAATTGGGATTGGTTGGCCCGCAACACCCAGCAGATCATCGCCTGGACGCTCGATCACATCTGGCTGGCGGCAGCGCCGACGGTGCTGGGCCTGCTGCTGGCGCTGCCGCTCGGCGCGATCGCGCACCGCTACAGGTGGTCCTATGCCACTCTGATCACCCTGGCCGGGCTGCTGTACACGATCCCGTCGCTGGCGTTGTTCGTGGTGCTACCCGGTCTGCTGGGCACCCGCATCCTGGACCCGGTGAACGTGGTCGTCGCGTTGACCCTGTTCACGCTGGCCCTGCTGGTGCGGGTGGTGGCCGACGCACTGGACGCGGTGCCGCCGCTGGTGGTGGCCAGCGCCACCGCAATGGGCTACCAGCCGCTGCGGTCGCTGTTGACCGTGCAGCTTCCGCTGGCCATCCCGGTGATCGGCGCCGGGCTTCGGGTGGCGGCGGTGTCCAACGTGAGCCTGGTGTCGGTGGCCGCGTTGCTGGGCATTCCCCAGCTGGGGCAGTTGTTCACCGTCGGCTTCCAGCTCGACTTCTTCACGCCCATATTGGCCGGCATCGTGTTGTGCCTGCTGCTGGCCGGGATCTTCGACGGAGTCATCCAGGTGGCGGTGCGGCTGACCACACCCTGGACCAGGGCGGTGCCGAGCCGATGACCGGTGCGTTCTCCTGGCTGGCCGACCCGGCGAACTGGAGCGGTACCAGCGGCGTCTGGACCCGGCTGCTGCAGCACCTGTGGTACACCCTGCTCTCCGTCGCCATCGCCCTGGTGATCGCGCTGCCCCTGGGCGCGGTGATCGGGCACACCGGTCGCCTCACCGGGCTGGTGTCCGGCGTCGCGAACGCGCTGCGGGCGTTGCCCAGTCTGGGCCTGCTGATCCTGCTGGCGCTGTGGGGGCTGCACTCGCTGAAGGGGGACCTCGCCCTCCTCGGGCCGGCCATCGCCGTGCTGGTGATCCTGGCCGTCCCGCCCATCCTGTCGAACACCTACGCCGGCATCGCCAACGTGGATCCGGCGGCCAGGGACGCCGCCCGAGGCATGGGCATGACCGGCCTGCAGGTGCTGCTCAAGGTGGAACTGCCGGTGGCCCTGCCGCTGATCATGTCCGGTCTTCGGTCGGCGTTCCTGCAGGTGGTGGCGACCGCGACGATCGCCGCGGTGGTCGCCCTCGGCGGCTTCGGCCGGTACGTCATCGACGGGCTGTCGCAGCAGGACTACCCCATGATGGTGGCCGGCGCATTCCTGGTCGCCCTGCTGGCCGTGCTCGGCGACCGGATCCTGGCCGTCATCGGACACTTCGTGGTCTCCCCCGGCCTGACCGGGCGGGCCGCGCGCAAGCCGTCGGCCACCCCGGCCGACCTGGTCGTCGCCCAGGCGGACGGGGCGGCCGACGGATGACTCTCACCAACCCGCCCTTGCACCACCTGCCCCGAAGGAGAATCCCCATGACGTCACGCACCGGCCGCCACCGCGGCCTTCCCCGAACCGCCGGTCTGCTCGCCGCCGGCCTGGCCGCCGCGTTGACCCTGTCGGCGTGCGGCGGCGGGTCGTCCGATCCGCTGGCCACCGCCTCGGCGGCGGCGTCCGACTCCGCCTCGGCATCGGGAGCCGCCGGTGGCTCGATCGTCGTCGGGTCGGGCAACTTCCCGGAGAGCGCGCTGCTCGCCAACATCTACGCGGCCGCGCTGACGCAGGCCGGCGTCGATGCGAGCACGAACCTGAACATCGGCAGCCGCGAGGTGTACATCAAGGCGATCGAGGACGGCTCGATCGACCTGATGCCCGAGTACTCGGGTGTGCTGTTGCAGCAGTTCGACCCGAACGCCACCGCGGTGTCCGCGGACGACGTCTACGCGGCGTTGGTCGAGGCCACCCCGGAGGGACTGACCGTGCTGGAGAAGTCCACGGCGGAGAACAAGGACGCCGTCGTGGTCACCAGGGCCACCGCGGACGCCAACAACCTGAAGTCGATCGCCGACCTGGCCCCCGTCGCGTCCACCTTCGTCCTGGGCGGCCCGCCGGAGTGGGAGACCCGGCCAACGGGCGTCCCCGGGCTGCAGGAAAAGTACGGGCTGACGTTCAAGGAGTTCAAGGCGCTGGATGCGGGCGGTCCACTGACGCTCAATGCCCTGATCAGTGACCAGATCCAGGCGGGCAACCTGTTCACCACCGACGCCGCCATCCCGGCCAACGACCTGGTGGTACTCGAGGACCCGGAGAACCTGTTCGCCGCGCAGAACGTGCTGCCGCTGATCCGCACCGACGCCAACACTCCCGAGGTCACCGAGGCGCTGAACGCCGTCTCCGCGAAGCTGGACACCGCCACCCTGACCGAACTCGGAGCGAAGGTGACCGTCGACAAGCAGGACTCCGCGCAGGTCGCGCAGGAGTGGGTCGAGCAGAATCTGGGCGCGGGCTGATCCGACGGGCGGTCCGTCCCGGGGAAACATGTTCGGCATGTTTCCCGCCTACGTTGGGCCGATGGGAACCCGCAGACTGTCCATCGGCTGCGACTTCCGGTACACCGCTGCGGTCCCGACCCCCGCGGTGGTCCAGGTGACGCCGCTGGGCGGGGAGAGCGTGACGATCGACGTCGAGCAGTGGTACCTGGATCCCCCACAGGAGACCCACGAGTACCGGGACCTGTACGGCAACCGCTGCCAGCGGATGGTGCTGCCGGCCGGGCGTTCGCGCATCGGGTACCAGGCGCTGGCCACCGTGCCGGACGCCCCCGAGGACGCCGACGAGTCGGCGCCGGAATGGGCGCCGCACGCGCTGCCCGACGACGTGCTGGTCTATCTGATGCCGAGCCGGTACTGCCTGCCGGACATGCTCGGCCATGAGGCGTGGGCCAGGTTCAGCCTCACCCCGCCCGGGTACGGCCGTGTGGCCGCGATCTGCCAGCACGTGCACGACCACCTGCAGTTCGCCTACGGGAGCAGCTCGCCCACCTCCACCGCGGTCGACGTCAACGCATCGGGCTTCGGGGTCTGCCGCGACTTCACCCACCTCGCCATCACCTTCTGTCGCGCCCTGAACATCCCCGCCAGGTACGTGTTCGGGTACCTGCCCGACCTGGACGTGCCGGCCGACCCTGCGCCGATGGATTTCGCGGCGTGGATGGAGGTCTGGCTCGGTGACCGGTGGTGGACGTTCGACCCCCGCAACAACCGGCGGCGCAAGGGAAGGGTGCTGATCGGACGCGGCCGGGACGCCTCGGACGTGGCCATGGTCACCTCGTTCGGCGGACCCACCCTGGACTCGATGTCGGTGATCGCCCACGAGGTCGACCCCGGATAGGGTGCAGCCGTGGCCGGCGCACCGACTCCTGCGATCGCCGCGCTCGCCCGCGCGAAGGTCGTTCACACCCTGCACCCGTACCAGCACGACCCGACGACCACCGCGTTCGGGGACGAGGTCGTGCAGGCGCTGGGCTGGCCGGCGCAGCGGGTGTTCAAGACGCTGGTCGCCTCGGTCGACGGAAGGCTGACGGTCGGCATCGTCCCGGTCGCGGCGCAGCTGGACCTCAAGGCGCTGGCCGCGGCGACCGGCGGCAAGAAGGCGGGCATGGCCAGGGTCGCGGACGCCGAGCGGTCGTCCGGCTACGTCGCCGGCGGCATCTCACCGCTGGGTCAACGCAGGCAGCTGCCCACGGTCATCGACCGCACCGCCACCGATTTCGACACGATCATGGTCAGTGCCGGACGGCGCGGACTGCAGGTGGAACTGGCTCCGGGCGACCTCGTCTCGCTCACCCGCGCAATCGTCGCGCCCATTGCCTCAGGGGGAGCCGGGTGAGTCGTCCGCCGGCCCATGGGGGCGACCTCACCCCCGAGTTGATCGACACCGACATCTGGACCGACGACATGGTCCAGCGTGCCGGCATCCCGACCATCGACACCAGGTTCGTCACGGTCGGTGGTGGCATCGGATCCTTCGTCACCGTCGACTTCCTGCGCATCTACGGAGTGCCGCCGCAGGACATCACCGTGCTCACCCAGCTCGAGAAGCCGTGGCAGAGCTACGAGTACCTGACCCGGGTGTCCCAGATCCCGCGCGGTGAACGGCTGCGGTCGGACTCGAAGTCCACCCCCGACAACATCTGGGGGTTCCCCTCCTACGCGGTCCGCGAGGCGTTCGGCGCCAAGAACTTCTCGGGTTTCGTCAAACCGCTGTGGAACGTGCTGACCGAGCCGATCATCGAGAACTACTACACGCCGAAGGCCGGGCAGGCGTTCGAGACGATGGAGCGCGAGGCCAACCGGATCGGCTACCAGCAGTGCGTGCGCAGGGGCCAGGTGCGCATGGTGCGCAGGCGGCGCGAAGGCGGCTACTTCACCATCCTCACCCCACCGCAGGGCGCCACCCCGACCAAGCGGCTGGCCTACCGCAGCCCGTTCGTGCACGTCGCCATCGGCTACCCGGGGCTGAAGCTACTACCGGACCTGCAGCGTTACCGCGAGTACTACCGGGATCCGTCCAGGGTGGTCAACGCCTATGAACCGCATGAGCACGTGTACCAGCAGCTCCAGTTGCGCCCGGGGACGGTGGTCATCCGCGGCGGCGGCATCGTCGCCTCCCGGGTGCTGCAACGGCTGATCGACGACCGCGACAAGCACCGGCTGCAGACGCAGATCATCCACGTGTTCCGCACCTTCGTGACCGGTGCGCACGGTCCCAACATCTTCAAGCGTCGCCCCGGCGGTGACGGGTGGGCCTACCAGGGCTTCAACTATCCCAAGTCGGTGTGGGGTGGGCAGCTCAAGGCGAAGATCCGCGGCCTGGAGGGCGAGGAGCGAGCCAAGGCATACAAGGAGATGGGCGGCACCAACACCCCGGTCCGCAAGCTGTGGCAGGCGCAACTCAAGCGCGGCCGGGCGGAGGGCTGGTACCGGACGGTGACCGGCGAGGTCAGCGAGCTGCGGCCGGGCCCGGGCGGCCAGGGAGTGGTGACCGACCTGCAGATCAAGGGCCGGCCGGGGCCGGCCGAGATCTACTCGGACTTCGTCATCGACTGCACGGGCCTGGAGGCCGACATCCGTGAGCACCGGGTGCTCGCGGATTTGCTCGACCACTCGGGCGCCGGCCGAAACCCCGTCGGCCGGCTGGACGTCGACCGCAACTTCGAGGTGATCGGCACCCGCAGCCAGCCGGGCCGGCTGTACGCGTCCGGAAGCGCCACTCTCGGCGGCTACTTCCCCGGCGTCGACACCTTCCTCGGCCTGCAGATCGCCGCCCAGGAGATCTGCGACGACCTGGTCAGGCTCGGCTTCTGCAAGAAGTTCGGCGTTGCTGCGTCGACCAAACAGTGGTGGCGCTGGGCCCGTCACCGCGGCATCTGAGGGGGCGGCGGTGGTACCCACCCTGTACGGGCGGATCCAGACCCGGATCGTGCTCACCATCGTGATCGGCGGGCTCTGGACACTGATCATCACGCCGTTCCTGCCGACCGGCGAGGCGCTCGGCGCCTCCTACCGGATGACGTTCATCATCCTGCTCACCGTGTTGGTCCTCGGCATCGTCTGGGAGTTCGTCTACCACGGCCTGCAGCAGTTCCGGTGGGAGAAGGACTGGCCGACCTTCTTCGGACTGCTCACCATGGTCAACGAAGGACTGCTGATCTGGATCCTGATCCAGGCAGGCGCCGTTCCCGGCGTCGGGGCCGTCCCGCTGTCGGTCTACCTGGTCCAGTTCATCACCACCTGGCTGGTCGTCTTCCTTGTGGTCAACGGGCCGGTGCAGATCTTCTTCTCACGGTGGCGCTTCCGGGGAGGCCGGTTCTGGTGAACGTCAGCTTCGACGACATCCGCGGCGAGGTACTCCCGGGCAGCCATCTGGTCGCCAGGGTGCCGGGCATCGTCGTCGTCATCCGGCGGGACGGCACCGCCGGCGAGGCGTCCTCGGCCGACCTGCTCGCGCTCATCCGGCAGGCGGCGGTGGACGCGGCACCGGCCCCGGGTCGGGACCTCGCCCGGATGTTGACCGAATGGGTGGTGCGGACCCGGGCGGTGCCCGGATTCGGCACGGTCGCCGCCACCGGGGACGGCATCGCCGTCTTCCTGCACGGCGACGTCGGTGTCTGGGAGCTGCCCGAGCCCGGCGTCGCGTCGACGCCCGCGACGGATCGACTGCGGCTGTCCGGGCGTACCGCCGCGTTCACCGTCGACCGGCTGCTGCCCTGGCCGACCGGCCCGGTCGTGCTGGCCGCGGGTTCGGGCGCAGACCTGGAGGACAGCGGCACGGCGATCGGGGTGCTCGGCTGGTCCGGCCTGGTTGAGGGGTTGGTCCCCGGCGACGGCATCGTTGTGGGGTCGCGGAAGGCCGCCACTCCGGGCCGCCACCACCAGGCGGCGGAGCCCGAACCGACGCAGGAGCACTCAATGCCCCAGCCGCCGAGCGTGGAACCGGCGAAGCTTCGCCCGCCGCGGATCTCGGAGCAGATCTTCGGCTCGCACGAGCACGAGGCACCGCGACCACCGCTGCCGGTCGCCAAGCTCCACCCCGGGGCCGGGGGGCCGGCGCACGTGCTGGTCAAGGGCTTTCGGTGTTCCCGCAACCACCACAACGACCCCCGGGTGTCGTTCTGCTCGGTGTGCGGGATCCGGATGGACCAGCGGACGGGGGTGCTGGTGGACGGCCGCCGGCCCCCGCTGGGGCTGCTCGTCCTGGACATCGGCTCGACATTCGTCCTGGACGACAACTACCTGCTGGGCCGCAACCCGGAGGTCGACGAGGGGGTCATCTCCAGCCGGCTGCGTCCGATCCGCCTTGACGACGACAGCGGCACTCTGTCCCGCGTGCACGCCGAGATCCGCCTTGAGGGATGGGACGTGCTGCTGGTCGACCGGGGTTCGGCGAACGGCACCCATGTGGCCACCCCGGGCCAGTCCGGCTGGAGCCGGCTCGCCCCCGACCGGCCGATCGTGTTGACCCCGGGGACGCACGTGCGGATCGGCCGCCGGGTGTTCACCTTCGAGTCGGCGCACGCCCGGATCTGAGCTGCTCGGCGAGTTCGGTCTCCCGGTCGTCCAGACCGGCCCTGACCCGGACGACGGTGGCCGATCCGTTGGCGCCGGGCCGATCGGCGAACGAGCCGCCGTCGGCGAACATCACCAGGTCGGCGGCCATCGCCTCGTCCGTGGCCACCACCAGCCGAACGTCGAGGCCACCGGCCCGCAGCGGCCCCAGCGCCGACGAGACGCGACGCGCGGCCCTACCCCCGTCGGGCACGGCGACGCGCAGCGGCCCCGCCAGGTACGCGGCCGCGGCAGACGCGAGGACGACGGCGACCCGCCCGTCCGCCCCGCCGTCGACCACCACACCGACCGATCCACCGGCGCCCATCCGACCGCTTCCCAGGTCGGTCACGCACAGGGTGAACGTCGGGTCCACCGGCGGTTCCGCTGCCCGGTCCCGGCGCAGCTGCTCGACGAACGTCCCGGACACCAGCACGACGTCCGCCTCCACACCGGCGGCCTGGGCCAGCACGTCCGCCCACGGGTCGATCGAGAACCGGGTCAGCACCGAGCATTCGACGCCGGCGGCGGCCATCTCGTGGGCCAGCGCGTTCAGCTCGTCGACGGTCGCGGCCATCCTGGCCAGGTCGGGCACCACCGGCGCACCGACCTCGAGGGGGGCCGTCGGCCGGGCAAGGAGCCGGGTCAACACCAACTGCGCCGGTCGCCCGGTGCCCAGCAGAGCAGCGCCCACGCCGGCCAGCTCCCGGGCCCGCTCGGGATCGTCGACCACCACCAGGACCCGGTACGAGTCGGCCACCCCGAGCGAGGCCCGCTCGGCAGCCTCGATGTCGCGTTGCATGACCCGGTCGGAGTATGCGAGCTTCAGCAGCGGCCCGGTCATCGCGGTGGTGATCAGCGCCATCAGCACGAGCATGGTGAACAGCTCGTCGTCCAGCACCCCCAGTTGCCGGCCGACATTGAGAATGACCAGCTCCGTCAGGCCGCGGGTGTTCATCAGCAGGCCCAGCGCGGTCGCCTGCCGGGCCCGGACCTTCACCGCCCGGGCCGCGGCGTAGGCGCCGACGAACTTGCCGCCGATGGCCACCAGCAGGATGAGCGCGAGCTGCCAGAGTCCCCCGCCGGTCAGTCCGAGCACATTGGTGGACAGTCCGGTGACGACGAAGAACAGCGGCAGCAGGAGCAGCACGCTGACCTGCTCCAGGCGCTCCAGGATCTCGTGGGTCAGATCGGCCGCGTCCTTGCGCGGCATCACGGCCCCGAACACGAAGGCGCCGAAGATGGCGTGGATGCCGATGATCTCGGTGACGAACGCGGACACCAGCACGCCGATCAGCACCACCGCGAGGATGTCCGGGGTGAGCCGGCCGACCCGCCGGTACCAGTCGTTGAGCCGGCGCAGCAGCGGTCGCACCAGGCCGAACATGACGGCCGCGAAGACGGCGGTCAGCACGACGATGCGCAGCACGTCCAGCGGGCCGTTGCCCTGCACGACCGCCACCACGAACGCCAGCAGTGTCCAGGCGATGATGTCGTCCACCGCGGCGCAGGCCAGGGACAGCACCCCGATCGGCGTCCGGTGCATGCCGCGGTCGGTCAGGATGCGGGCCAGCACCGGGAACGCGGTGATGGACATGGCGACGCCCAGGAACAGGGCGAGGGCGAGCGGCGCCACCGGCCCGGACGCCGTCTCGTCGTGCAGTGGAAACAGGATCAGCGACAGTGCCGCACCCAACGCGAACGGGAGCGCAACCGATGCGGCGGAGATGGTGCCGGCGATCTTCTCCCGGCCGCGGATGAGCAGCATGTCCAGCTCGAGGCCGACGATGAACATGAACAGCACGAGGCCGAGCTGGGCCAGGATGCTCAGGTACGGCAGCACCTCCGGTGGGAACAACCGGCCGTCCAGGTCACCCGGCAGCAGCCCGAGCAGGCTCGGACCCATGGCGATGCCGGCCACGATCTCGCCCACCACCGGCGGCTGACCGACCTTGATCGCCAGGCGTCCGAACAGCCTGGCGACGATCATGATGATCGCGATGTCGAGGAAGACGAGAGCGGCGATGTGCATTGGGGCTATCCCTCCGTCACGTAGTGTGAGGCATGCCGGTGGGCGCCCGATACCCGCCGCCCGATCACTCGCCGGGCCGGCCCGGCCGAGGTACGAGGAGTCCCGACGTGGTACTTCAGGACACCCCCGCGCAGGCCGTGCCGGTGCTCGCCGACTTCCGCGTCATCCGGCTGATCGGCGAGGGCAACCACGGCCGTTTCTACCTGGCCCGGCCACCCGCCCGGCTCGGCATCGACGACGAGTACGTCGCGGTCAAGGTGTTCGCCGGCCAGTGCAGCGAGGACGCCTACCGGCGCGGTACCCGGGAGCTGCGCGCCTTCGCGGCGGTCGCGTCGCCGTACCTGGCCAGGGTGTACGACGCGATCCTGGAGGACAACTTCCTGTACGCGATGGAGTACTTTCCGCTCGGTTCGCTGGCCGCACCGGCTCGGCCGTTGACCCGCGACGAGGTGCTGCGGGCGGTCGAACACGCGGCTCGCGCCGTACATGCACTGCATGAGGCCGGGATGGCCCACGGGGACGTCAAGCCCGGCAACGTGATGCTGCACGAGGGCGGCGGCAAGCTCTCCGATCTGGGTCTGGCCCGGGTGTTCAACGCGGGTGCGGCGTTGACCGGGATGGCGCCGGAGACGTCGGTGGAGTTCGTGGATCCCTCATTGCTGCTGGGCCAGCCGCCGTCACGGGCGACCGATATCTGGGCGCTCGGTGCCACCCTGCACCGCTCGCTGTCCGGCCGTGGACTGTACGGCGAGTTGCCCGAGCACCAGCCGCTGCTGGCGATCCGTCGGGTGCAGAGCTCGGCGCCGACCCTCGACCCGTCGCTCACCGCCGGCGAGGCCGAGCTGGTGCTGGCCTGCCTGGCCCAGGCAGACGCCCGGCTCGCCACGGCCGCGGAGGTGGCGGACCGGATCGCCGCGCTGCGAGGGCGGTCCTAGAACGGTGCCGGCTTCCACCAGCTGTCGATCAGGTCCTGCGTGGTGTGGTCCTCCCACTCCGCGTAGACGACGTAGTCGGCGAAGGTCTCGTCGTTGAACGTGGTGAGCAGGTAGGCCAGTTCCTTTTCGTCGTCCGACGACCCGTACCGGGTGCCCGCGTCGTCGTCGTCATCCCGGGTCCAGGTGATGATCTCCGGCGAACTGCCGAAGTTGTCCTCGACGTAGGTGTTCAGCGTGTCGGAGTTCGGGAAGTGCATGACCCAGAACACGATGCCCTGGGAGTCGGTGCAGTTGATGATGCCGTCCGCCTTGCTGCCGAAGTTGTCGCTGGCACTGGTGCAGGTGGAGTCCTCATAGCCCTTCTCCGACGGTGACTGCGGAATCATCCTTTCGAAGTCGGCGGCGATGTTGGTGAGGTTGGACCAGCCCTTGTCGGCGATGGTCACCGCCGCGGGCCCGGCCGGCGAGGTCGTCTCGTCGGCGGCGTTCGTCGCCGTCACCGCGTAGTTGTACTTGCCCGGTAGCACCCGGTCGTCCACCCAGCTGGTGCTCACACCCTGATAGACGGTTTCGCCGTTGCGGGTGACCGTGTAGCCGGTCGCCCCTGGGGACGGTGACCAGCTGACGGTGATGTCGCGCTGGGCGTCGGCCTCGGCGGCCACGTTGCCCGGAGGCGGGAATTCGGTCCTCTCACCGCCGAACCAGACGGCGGCGCCGACCCCGGCGGCGATCACCAGGACCGCGGCCAGGCCGATCAGGATCCACTTCTTGCCGCCGCTGCGCCCGGTCGGCGCGACGTTCGGTCCGGTCGGGTGCACCGGACCGGTGCCATAGCCCAGGTGCGGCCCGGACGGGATCGGCACGCCGGTCGGACCGGTGGGGTGGTACCCGACCTGGGCGCGCGGCCCGACCTCGGTCGGCCGGACCGCATTCGCCCCCAGCGGCGGCACCGAGCCGGTGGGCGTCCACCCGCCGTGCAGGTACTGCGGGCCGGTGTTCAGCTGACGCACCTGCCAGCGGCCGTGCCGCTCGAGCAACGAGACGAGGTCGTCCAGTCCCTTCGGATGACGCGAGCCCTCCCGCTGGTACAGCACCGTTCGGGTGACCTCGTTGTTCGCGACGGTGATCTCCTGCGCCACGTCGCCCGGCACGACCTCCAGCAGGCGCAGCTCAGGGGGCAGGTCGAAGAAGTGGACCTCCTCGAGCAGCAGCCGTTCCAGCTCGATCCGATCCTGGGCCGGCAGGGCGCTGGTGTTGATCGGGCCGAGTTCGGCGATGGTGCGCTGCGCACGATTGGTCCGGCGGACGCCGATGGTGTAGGGCGGACGCGGGGTGGTCAGCGACCGCTCCTCAACCGCGGCCACCGCCGCCGCGGCCACCGCCGGAACCGCGACGTCCAGGGACGTGCGCTCGCGGACCGGTGGGTGCTGGGCCGCGACGGCCACCTCGGCCCGGGTCGGCGTGGACAGGGCCGGGTCGGCGGCGACCAGGGCGGCCCGGGCGGCCAGGCTCAGCTCGCGGCAGCTGTTGTACCGATCGTCGGGGTTCTTGGCCAGTGCCTTGGCCACCACGGCGTCGAGCCCCGGCGGCAGCCACGGCACCTTGTCCGTGGCCCTGGGGATCGGGCTCTTCAGATGGGCCGTCATCGTGGCGAACGGCGAGCTCTCCGCGTACGGCACGCTCCCGGTGAGCAGCTCGAACAGCACACAGCCCAGCGCGTAGATGTCGACCCGGTGGTCCAGGTGCCGCGCCTCGATCTGTTCCGGGGAGGCATAGGCGAGGGTGGCCAGCAGATTGCCCGTACCGGTGAGGTGCTGCACCTCCTCGGTGGTGGACTTGGCGATGCCGAAGTCGGTGAGCAGCACGTGCTCGGGCTCGCCGGGATCGTCGGGGGCGGCCAGCAGGATGTTGGCCGGTTTGACGTCCCGGTGCAGCAGTCCGGCGCGGTGCGCGTAGTCCAGGCCGGCGCCGACCTCGCTGATGATGTGCACCACGCGATGCGGCGTCATGGACCCGTCGCCGGCGCGGGCGGCGACGGAGGCGTCCATCCCGGCGACGTACTGCATGGAGATCCACAGCTGACCGTCGACCGATCCGCGGTCGTATACCGCGACGATGTTGCGGTGGACCAGGCCGGCGGCCAGGTCCGCCTCGCGCTCGAACCGCGCGCGGAAGTTCGGGTCCTTGGAGAAGGCGGGGTTGAGCAGCTTGAGCGCGTCGCGGCGGGGCAGGCGGGGATGCTTGGCGAGGTAGACCGCACCCATGCCGCCCGTGCCCAGCACGGACTCGATGGTGTATCCGGCGAACTGTTCGCCCGGGTTCAGGACCACAGTGCGTCCCCTATTCCAGATGTGCTCATCAACAACTTTAGCCACGCCGGCGACACCGATGTGACGGCTCGTGTCGATGTCACCCGGGAGGCCATCCGAAGGAGTGAACGCTCGCCCGGCTGATACCGGAGCAGATGTGGCGGTCATGGCGATGGGACGGAGATCAGAGCAGAGTTGGTTGCTCCACCGGCTCGGCGATTTCCGGGACCCGGCTGATCAGGGTCGGGTCATCGTTGGCGACGTTGCCGACCTGCGGGCCGACCGGGCGCAGTTCGATGGCGCCGACGAGGTCGTCCGGGGGCGGGCCGAGCATCGGTTCCGGGTCGACCCGGGGGTCCAGCCAGGCCGCCCACTCGGACGCCGGAAGCACCATGGGCATCCGGTCGTGGATGTCGCGCATCTGCCCGACGGCCGGGGCGGTGATGATCGTCATGGACACCACGGCATCTCCGGCTGAGTTGATCCCTCCGGGTCGCCAGTACTCCCACAGTCCGGCGAACGCCATGACGCTGCCGTCGGCCGGGGTGAGGTAGTAGGCCTGCTTGACGGGCCGTTTTCGGCCCCTGATGTTCTGGTCGCCGAGCTTGCGCCATTCGAAGTAGCCGCTCGCCGGGATCAGGCAGCGCCGCTTGGCCAGCGCGGTGCGGAACGCGGACTTGTCGGTGAGCGACTCGACCCGGGCGTTGAACATCCGGCTTCCGACGGAGACGTCCTTGGCCCAGGACGGCACCAGCCCCCAGCGCATGGGCTCGATCTGCCTTCGTGCGTCCTCCGGTGGGACACGGGGTTCCAGGCGGACCACCGGCACGGTCAGGGTGGGCGCGATGTTGTATCGGGGGCGGACCGGGTCGCCGCCGTAGAGACCTTGCGGGCCGCCGGCACGCTCGTCCGGCTCCGCCTCGAACGTCCCGTACAGCGACTCCGGTTCCATCGTCAGCGCGTAACGGCCACACATGCCATGCATGGTGCCACCGGAGGTGACTGTGCGGGTCAGCCGATCGCGTAGCTCAGCGCCACCGTGCCCAGGTCCGTCTGCCCGACCGAGCGCAGCGTCAGCCGCCGTGGCCCCGGCAGGTCGCCGAACAGTTGTTTCCCGGTGCCCAACAGCAGCGGATGCAGGAAGAGTTGCAACTCGTCGACCAGTCCTTCGGCCAGCAGGGTCCGGCTGAGCACCCCGCTGCCGAGCACCGCGATGCTGCCCTCCCCCTGCGACTTGATCCCCAGCACGGACTCGGCGACATCACCGGACAGAATCGTCGTGCCTGCCCAGTCGACATCGGTGAGCGTGCGTGACACCACATACTTCGGCGTGGCGTTCAGGTGCGCGGCGATCGGGTCGTCATCGCCCTGGAACGGCCAGAAGGCGGCCATCTTCTCGTACGTGCGCCGCCCGAACAGGTAGCCGGTGGTTCCGCTGAACCCCCTCGGATCGACGACCTGCCCCAATGCCGACGAGAACTGCGCGCCCCAGCCGCCGTGGGTGAAGCCGCCGTCGGTGTCCTCGTCGGGGGAACCCAGACCCTGCATGACGCCGTCGACGGTCAGGAACTCGACCAGGGCAAGTGTGCGCATCTTGTTACGACTCCACCGGAGCTCCGGACTCATCGCCCGGTGCGGGATCATGAGCGGGTGACGACCGCTCTCGCCCCCTGGCCCGCCCCGCTCGCGGAGCATCCGGTGATCGCCACCGTGCCGGTACCCGGGTCCAAGTCGCTGACCAACCGGGCGCTCGTGCTGGCCGCCCAGGCCACCGAGCAGTCCCGGATCGTCGCGCCGCTGCGCAGCCGGGATACCGATCTGATGGCTGCCGCCCTTTCCGCCCTCGGCACCGTCATCGACGTCGAAGCAGACGACTGGCTGGTCACCCCGGCGCCCCCGGCCGGGCCGGCGCACGTCGATTGCGGGCTGGCCGGCACAGTGATGCGGTTCCTGCCGCCGCTGGCCGCGACCGCGACCGGACCGATCACCTTCGACGGCGACGAGGCGGCCCGACGCCGGCCGATGGCGACCGTGCTGAACGCCCTGCGCGCGCTCGGCGTGCACGTCCACGGCGACCGGCTGCCGTTCACCATCGATGCGGCGGGCGGCGTGCCCGGCGGCACAGTGCGGATCGACGCCAGCGCGTCCTCCCAGTTCGTCTCCGGGCTGCTGCTGTCCGCGCCGTCGTTCACGAACGGGGTCGAGGTGCTGCATCGGGGTGCGGCAGTGCCGTCCCTGCCGCACATCGAGATGACGGTGCAAGCGCTGCGCGCCGTCGGGGTCACGGTGGATGACTCCACGCCGAACCGCTGGCGGGTCGAACCGGGCCCGGTCGCACCCTGGGCGACGGCCATCGAGCCCGATCTGTCGAACGCCACGCCGTTCCTGGCCGCGGCCGCGGTGACCGGCGGCACCGTCACGATCCCGCACTGGCCGGCCGCGACCACCCAGGCCGGGGACGCGATCCGGCACATCCTCGGTTCGATGGGCGCCTCGGTGGCGTTGAGCGCGGACGGGCTGACGGTCACCGGGCCGTCGACGGTGCGGGCCATTGAGGCCGACCTGCACGACGTCGGCGAGCTCACCCCGACCGTGGCGGCGATCGCCCTGTTCGCCGACGGCCCGTCCCGGCTGACCGGGATCGGACACCTGCGCGGGCACGAAACCGACCGGTTGGCGGCGCTTGCGCAGGACATTGCCGCCGTCGGCGGCCGGGTGGACGAGGCGCCGGACGGGCTGACCATCCATCCGGGGCCGCTGCACGGTGGTACCTGGCGTTCGTTCGCCGATCACCGGATGGCCACCGCGGGCGCGATCGTCGGGCTGCGGGTGCCCGGTGTGCTCGTCGACGACGTGGCCACCACCGCCAAGACGCTGCCCGGGTTCGAGGCGATGTGGGCCCGGATGCTGGGTGCATGAGCGAGGCTTGCCGAGCGAATCGTCAACACCGCACCGGCGCCCGCTGCGGGGCGACCGAGCCTGCGAGGTGCCCCGGAAGGGCGGCGGAATGAGCCGGCTCGGGGACGACTGGGACAACGACGACGTCCGGGTCCGCCCGGCGCGCTCGTCCCGCCCGAGAACCAAGACGCGACCGACGCATTCGGACGCCATCGAGGGGTTCGTCACCACGGTTGACCGCGGTCGCTACACCTGCCTGATCGGCGAGGGCACCAGCAGGGCCAGGACGGTGACGGCCATGCGGGCGCGGGAACTGGGTCGGCGGGCGGTCGCCGTCGGCGACCGGGTGGACCTGGTCGGCGACACCGGCGGCGCCCCGGACACGCTCGCCCGGATCGTGCGGATCGCCGAGCGACGCAGCTTCTTGCGACGGTCCGCCGACGACGTCGATACCACCGAGCGGGTACTGGTCGCCAACGCCGACCAACTGGTCATCGTCAGCGCGCTGGCCGACCCCGAGCCGCGGACCGGATTCATCGACCGGTGCCTGGTCGCCGCCTACACCGGCGACCTGGACCCGGTCATCCTGCTCACCAAGTCCGACCTGGCCGACCCCGCCGCGCTGCATGAGCAGTACGACGTGCTCGACGTGCCCATTCTGGTCACCGGACGGCCCGTCGCGCCCGACGGTCGGCGCGGGCTCATCGGGTTGGAGGAGGTGCGGGGCCGGCTGACCGGTCTGGTCTCGGTGATGATCGGGCACTCGGGCGTCGGCAAGACGACCATCGTCAACGCCCTGGTGCCGGACGCCGACCGGGCAATTGGCTCGGTCACCGGGGTGGGCAAGGGCCGGCACACCTCCACGTCGGCGATCGCCCTTGGCCTGCCCGACGGTGGATGGGTGATCGACACCCCTGGCGTTCGTTCGTTCGGGTTGGCCCACGTCACGCCGGACGACCTGCTCGAGGCGTTCGACGACCTGCTGGACGGCACGGTCGACTGCCCGCCGAACTGCGAGCATCTGGGTCCGCCCTGCGCCCTGGACGCCTGGGTGGCCGCCGGTCGGTCGAGCGCCGGTCGACTGCGGTCGTTCCGTCGGCTGCTGCTGTCCCGGGCGAGTTCGGACTGAGCCCGCTTTCCGGTCGGGGTGGTCAGCTCGGGTCCCGGTCGTCCTCACCCACGCTGATCGCCTGCTCGTAGACGTCCGCCGGATTGGCCTCGCCCACCTCCTCGATCGGCTCGACCGCGTCGGTCTCGTCCTCGGCATCGGCCAGGGTGTGCTGCTCGGCCACATCGGCCGGGTCGGCCTCGACCGCGTTGTCCGCCGACCAGGTGGTCATGGCTGCCTCCTCGGGGTCTGCAATTCTAACGCAATCGGAGTTCGCGAGTGACGGGGATCACGGCCGGATTTGTCGCAGCGATAGGTGACACGTCAACTCCCAAGGAATAGACTCAGCTCAGATTCGTTGAACGCTCATGAAACCCCCGCCCGTTCGGAAGGACACCACATCATGACCATCTCTGTCGCCACCCCCACCCTGACCGCCGGCACCTGGGCCGCCGACGCCGTGCACTCCGATGTCTCGTTCAAGGTCCGCCACATGGCCGTGGGCAAGGCCAAGGGCACCTTCGCCCTGAAGTCGGCCAGCCTGGTCGTGGGCGAGAACGGCATCGCCGACGCCTCCGTCACCGCCGAGATCGACGCGGCCAGCGTGGACACCAAGCAGGAGCAGCGGGATGCGCACGTCCGCTCCGCCGACTTCCTGGACGTCGAGAACCACCCGACGCTGACCTTCGTCTCCAAGGCCGTCAAGGACATCGACGACGAGGAGTTCGTGCTGGTCGGCGACCTGACCATCCGCGGCACCAGCAATGAGGTCGAGCTCGCGGTCGAGTACCTGGGCGAGACCGTCGACGCCTACGGCGGCACCCGGGCCGGCTTCTCCGCCAAGACCTCGATCTCCCGGAAGGCCTACGGCGTGAGCTTCGAGGCCGCCTTCGGCGCGGGTAATGCGGTCGTCGCCGACAAGGTCGAGATCGACCTCGAGCTGGAGTTCGTGCGCAACGCCGACTGACATCGCTTTCTGCGGCGTTCCCGCGGTCTGGTCATTTGACCAGGACGATCGACCATTCCGCGGGAACCCCGGCGCGTCAGCCGCCGGCCGGCAGCTGGGCCAGCAGGTAGCCGATCTCCCCCGGTGCGTACCAGGCCAGGTCGAAGTCCTCGGCCGAGCCGAGGACGAACTCGGCGTCGTCGTCGCCGAGGTCGGCCGCATCGATGACCGGCGCCGCGGCGCGCACGGCCGGGGAGGCGTCCGCCCCGTCCAGATGTACCGAGGCCACCCGCTGCCAGGGCACCGGACCGCCGCTCACCGCGACCACCGCCCGGTCGGCTTCCGGCCGCGGGGATACGGCCGCATCATCGACATCGGCGGCGATCACCACCCGCAGCTGCGGTTCGTCCGGCCCCGACCCGGCGAGCAACCGCAGCGACGCCCGGGAGGCGTCCAGCATCGCCAGGTATTCCAGCTCCTCCTCGGACCAGCCCGGGTACTCGGAGCGCAGCGGCCCGGTGACCGCGAACGCCACCCCGGACCGCACAACCACCCGCCCGGCCACCAGCGCTGTCCGCAGTGCCGAGACGGTGCTCGGCAGGTAGATCCTCACGAGGTCGATCGGGAACGCCGCGACCGCGTCGACCTGGTCCCGGTGGCCGGGTCGGAGGATCCGGAAGCGGGCACCGTGGACCGGATCTCATCCACGGCCTCGGCGATCTGGGCGGCGAACTCCTCCACGTCCGGCACCGCCTCGCGGTCCGCGGTGATGCCGAAGAACACGCCGCCGTTGTACGAGGTGCAGGACACCGCAAGGGCGTGCCCGACGGTCAGCGGGGCCACCGGGTACATCGCGACGACCGGGTAGCCCGCCGCGTACAGCGGCACCTGGGGTCCTGGCACGTTGGTGATCAGCAGGTTGTAGGTGCGGCGGGAGAGCTGGCCGGCCACCCGGGCCCCGAGCGCGTGCAGCGTCGGCGGCGCGAACCGGCCCAGCTCGACGAGCGCGTCGGCCGCGACCTGCTGGCCGGAGTCCACATGCGGTCCCATCGCGAACGACACTTGGTGCAGCCGCATCGACGGGCTCGGCTCGGCGATCGGCAGGTCCACCAGGTACGACGCGACCGTCCCGGTCTCCTCACCCGGCGCGGGCGCCACCGACACCGGCACCATCGCCCGCAGCGTGGTGTGTGCGGTCACCGCCTCCCCCCGGGACAGCAGCCAGGACCGCAACGCCCCGGTGATCACCGCGATGATCACGTCGTTGATCGACCCGCCGTGCGCCCGCCG
Source organism: Nakamurella sp. (assembly GCA_044867945.1). Lineage (GTDB taxonomy): Bacteria > Actinomycetota > Actinomycetes > Mycobacteriales > Nakamurellaceae > Nakamurella. Next base: position 18,593 of record JBIOVW010000663.1, read on the forward strand.
GACGGCCTTGAAGTCCCCGAGGTCGGCGCGCACGCTGGCGAACCGACGCAGGCCGCTGGTCGCGTCGTTGAGCACCGACCGCGGGGCGGGACTGACCGTGTGCCATGCCATCTCCAACGCGTGACCCGCCGCGCCGAGCAGCCTGCCCATCACCGCGCCGGCGTCCTGGGCGAACAGCCGGGCCACCTCCATCATCTCGGAGGGCCGCGCCGTCAGGTCGGCGATGGCGTCGACCACCAGATCGACGTCACCCGGGGCCGGGTTCGGGATCCACGGCGTCTCCGGCAGATCCCGGGAATGCCGGGTGACGTCCAGGATCGCCGCGGCCACGTCGACCGCGCCGATTCGGTCCATGATCGCGTGGTGGGTCTTGTTGACAAGGGCCACCCCGCCGCCGGTCAGCCCCTCGATGACGTAGACCTCCCACAGCGGACGGGAGCGGTCCAGCGGCCGGGAGATCAACCGGCCCACCAGTTCGTCCAGCTCGATCTGGGTGCCGGGCTTGGGCAGCGCGGATCGACGGACGTGGTAGGTGATGTCGAAGTCGTCGTCGTCGACCCACACCGGGCGGGCCAGGCGGCCGGGGACGAACCGGACCTTCTGCCGGTACCGCGGCACGAGGGACAGCCGGGACTCGATGAGGTCCACGATCGTCGAGTACTCGAACTCGGGACGGTCCGGATCGGGCTGCAGGATGGCGACCCCGCCGACGTGCATGGGGGTTCCCGCGTCCTCGGCGTAGAGGAACGACGCGTCCGTGGCGGACAGCCGGTCGGTCATCCCGTCATCGTGACACAGGGCGGTGCGCGACCACCGGCCGCTCGAAGAGCTGGGCCAGTCCGGCCGCACTGAAGCACGCTGCACCAAGGGCGGTCCCCCAGTTGATCGCCAGGACGCTGATCACGTCGCCGGTGGCCGGCCGGACGAAGGCGGCGAGGCCGGACAACAGGAAGAGCCAGGAGCCGATCTGGTTGACGACGACGATCCACCAGCCCAGCGACGAGGTCATCGATCGGAACCGGCCATGGCACACCTCGATGATGCCGATGTGCCCGGAGACCAGGAACAGGATGCAGCCGACCATCTCCGGCGCCCAGATCAGCCGGTTCTCCTGCGTGGCGGTCAGCGTCAGGAACGCGTCGACCAGGCTGATCGCGAAGGCGAGGGTGCCGCAGAACAGCACGAACGCGGCCACCCAGCCGGGCCGGTACGGCTCGTACGCCCACCACCGCCAGGGCCGCGCCGCCAGCGCCCCGTCCGAGCCGATGCGGCGCGGCGAGTTGACCTCCTGTACCAGGGCCACGTAGGCGCCGGTGGAGAACCAGAAGCCACCGACCAGGAACGTCCAGTCGATGGTCGTCGGGGAGGCGACGTCATACTGCGCGAGCAACGCGCCGAGGGTGAACAGCCCACCGCCCAGGAAGAACGACAGCCCCGACAGGTCGTTGCACCGGCGCAGTCGCACGGCCACCGCGGGACGCGCCGTGATCCGCTGGACGATTCCGTCCCGGACCACCTCGATGAAGCCGCGCTTGCGGACCTGCCTGGATTCCCAGGTCGCGCTGGTGCCGTCAGGGTGCTCCCAGCGCACCCGGCTGATCAGCGGCCCACGGCCACCGGTCTGCCGGACCTGGGCGTCCGCCGGCACCTCGAACCCCAGCTGCGCAGTCACCCGCCCATCCTGGGGGACGGTCCGCGGGCGGTAATCACCCGGTCCGGGTCAGCCGGGGGATCGACCGGGCCAGCTCTGCGATGGCGGCGCGCAGGGGCGAGCGCGGGGCCGCATCGGCCAGCGCCACCCCGCGCCGCCACGCCCGGTCGGTGGCGGCGCGGTCCTCCGGCAGCTTCGCGAACACGTCCAGGCCGGCGAAGCGGTGGACCGCGGCCTCGGCCTCGGCGGTGGACCCGACCCCCGGACGGCACCTGTTGAGCACCACCCGCGGTACCGCGTCCGGCACCGCCTCACCGAGTTCGGCCAGGCCACGAACCATCCGCTCCAGCCCGGGCGGGTCGCAGGAACCGACGACCAGCACGACGTCGGCCTCGGACAGCACGGTCAGGGTGGCGCCGTTCCGTCGCGGTGCGCGGGTGTCGAACGTGATCTCCTCGTCGGCCTCCAACGAGAACGCGCAGTCGACGACCGTCATCGGCGCCATCTCCCGGGCCGCGTCCAGCACCAGCGGGATCGCCGACGGGCGGACCTCCGGCCATCGATCGGCCCGGGAGATGCCGGTGAGCAGGCGCAGGTCGTCACCGAGCGACCAGCACAGCGACGCCAGGGTTCCGAGGTCGAGCTGGCCGGCGGCCGCCAGCCGGCAGGCGCCGGCTATCCCGGGCGACTCATCCAGCAGACCGAACGCGGAGGAGATCACCCCGCCGTACACGTCGGCGTCGATCAGCAGTGTGGGCACCGACTGGGCGGCGGCCTCCACCGCCATGTTCGAGGCCAGCAACGTGCGCCCTGGGGCACCGGTCGGACCCCAGACGGCAACGACCGACCCGCGGGGCGGCGGCCCGTCGGAGATCTCGGCGTCCACCCAGGTGCCCGCGGGCGGCAGGGCCGAGCGCGGGTCGGACGCCGACAGCGCAACCGGCTCGGACTCGGTCAGTTCTGCGACGGCGACCCGGGCGGCGGCCACCAGCGCGTCGACCCCGGAGTCGTCCGCGACCAGGGCGTTGATGCCGATCCGCAGCAGCCGGGCCCGTGCGTTCTCGTCCGCGGACGGGTGCACGCCCACCACGGCCACCCCGGAGGAGCGCAGCCGGCTCACCGCGTCGGTGTCGAGCCGGCGCAGATCGGCGGACACCACCGCGACCGCGGCCTGCCCGGTGGTCGCCACCGCCAGGACGTCGCCGATGTCGACGCAGCGGCGCAGCACGGTCATCGGCGAGCCCGGCCGGTCCAGCGCCGCGACCAGCTCGTTCTCCCAGCCCTGACCGCTGCCCGCGGTCAGCAGACCCTGGCTCACCGGCCCGCCCCGCTCATGTGACCAGCACGACGATCGGCTGCCCCGTCGGCAAGACCTTGACCAGTTTCTCGGCCGCTTCGGCCGGCAGCAGCACGGACAGCTGGTACTGATTGGCGGTCGCGCCGGACAGCCCGCCGGACGCGGGTGCGGCGACCGACTGCACCGTCAGGCTGCGACCGATCACGTCGGTGGAGGCCTTGTCGACCGACCCCGGCGTCGCCTCCCGGCTCAGGTACAGGTCGACGGTCGACCCGTGATCGACCCCGGGTGGCATGTGCTCGGGCGCCACCGCCACCGCGACCACCCGGCCACTTGCCGTCTGCTCCACCGCGGACCCGGCCAGCAGCTCACCGTCGCCCAGCGGGACCAGCAGGGTCATGCCGATCGGCGACTCGGCGCCCGGCGCCAGGTAGGCACCGGCGTTGTTGCCCAGATTCACCTCGACGGCGGCCACGTCGCCCGGTCCGAGCACGGTGCCCTTGGCCAAACTGCGCTCGGCCGCCCACACCGGGGACGTCTGCGAACCGGCGGCCATCACCCGGGCGCCGACCACGATGGCCGCGATGACCAGCAGGATCCCGCCGACGACCCGCACGTTGAACCATCTGGGTCGAGCCAGCCGCCGTGGTGACGGCGCGGGCGGCATCGCCATGCCCTTCTCCCTCCCGACGACGACCGGACAATGCGAAACCATCCACATTTCCGCGCGCCGCCGCCTGTGCCAGACTATGCGTGGCAAACTACATCATCGGCGGTCAAGCTTCGTCAAAAGCAGCCCAACGGATCCACGGGTCCGGGCTCGTTGTGATATCAGAAGGGAAGTCGGGTCGTGGCCTCGGAACGGTTCCTCACCCTCGCCGACGTTGCCGAGATCCTGAACATCTCGGCGTCACAGACATACGCCCTGGTCCGCAGCGGTGACCTGCAGGGCATCCAGATCGGCGGGCGCAACCAGTGGCGGGTCGAGCGGTCCAAGCTCGAGGAGTATATCGAGCAGGCGTACAAGCGCACCGCCTCCCACCTGAACGAGCTGCCCAGCACCATGCCCAGCGACGCCTGACGGCGACGCCGAAGTTCCACGGTGTCAGCCCAGCGGCATCGCCCGGACGAGCAGGATCGAAGGCAACGGCACCAGAGCCACCGACCGCACCGCGGACGCTCGTCGCGGTTCCCAGGCGGCGTGCAACGCGATCTCCAGGAAGTCCGCTCCCACCCGGTCGATGGTCCCGGTCAGCTCAACCGAGGTGCCGGCCGCGATCGGTGAGCCGCCGTCCCCGGACCAACCGGCGACCGCCAGCTGCACCGGCGCCCGGTCGCGGGCCAGCCCGCGCAGGGCCCGCCGCAGGTCCAGCCGCAGATCCAGCCCCGTCAGGGCCGGCCCGGTGGCCGCCGTCAGACCCTGCGCCACCGTCACCGACCGCCAGGGCACCAGGCAGTCGCGCTGCGCGCCCTCGGCCACCAGCAGCCAGTCCGGCCCCACGGACCGCAGAATGCCTGTGATGGTGCCCCCTCCCGCAAGCGTGAATCGCACGGACTGATCGAGCGCACCCGCCAGCCGCTCGAGCGCGGTGATCGTTCCCACCGCCACCCGCTCGCGATCGGCCAGCTCCGCATCGACCTGTTCGTCCGACAGCTCCTCGAACCGGGCCTCCAGTTCGGCGAACAGTCGCTCCCACCGCATGCAACCACCATGGCGAACTTGGGCCAGCACGGTCAAACCCGGCACGAACACTCACAGGTTCCCTTGACAAAGGTCACCCGGATCGATTTCACTTCGAACCATGGCAAACGCAGTCAAACGCAATGATCAGCGGCCAAGTTTTTCGGTAGGCACCGGGACACCGTCCGCCCGGTTGACCCTGCTGACATGTGTCGCCGGTTTGGCCGTGCTGGTGACCCAACTCCCCGGCCCCGGCGAGGCGCTGGCCGCATTCACCGGAGCGGCGGCGCTGCCGACCTGGGGCGCCGCTCCGTTCGCGGCGGTTCAGTCGATCCTGCTGATCACCGCCGGCCTGACTGCCTGGCTGCTCGTGCTGTGGCTGGCGATCGTCATCGCCGTCGGACTGATCGCGCGCCTGCCCGGGCGGCCCGGCCGCCGGGCCCGCCGGCTCCTGCCAAGGATCGCCCCCGCCGCCCTGGGCCGGTTGGTGGCGGCCGCCGCCGGGTTGTCACTGATCGCCGGCACCGCCGCCTGCGCAACGCCCGGCGGGGCGCCGGCGGCCGGCGCCGCATCGACCAGCGCCGCTACCGGCACCGTGTCGACAGCGCCCGCCACGCCCAGCACGACCACGCCCAGTCCGACCGCGCCTGGGGTCTCGGTCACCATCGACTGGCCGGACCCGGCGGTTCCGGCCAGCGCTACGGCGACGACGACGACGGCGACCTCGCCGGAATCGACCGCGCCACCGGCCTCCGCGACACCAACCGCGACGACACCGACACCTCCACCGGCCCCCGCGGCGGACACAGCGGACACCCCGACGCCACCGGCACCGGCACCGGCACCAGCACCAGCACCAGCACCAGCAGAGCCTTCCACCGAGCCGGTCGCTACTGATGAGCTGGTGACCGTGCAGCCGGGCGATTCGCTATGGCGGATCGCGGCCGACTCGCTCAGCTCGGATGCGACCGACAGCGACATCGACAATGCCTGGCGGGCCTGGTATTTCGTCAATCGTGAGGTGATCGGTGACGATCCGGACGTGATCGTGGCCGGTCAGTCGCTACGGGCGCCGGCGCCGGGTCAGCAGGTGCGGTCGTGACCGCCGCCATGGTCGGTCCGGCCGAGGAACGGCGCACCGGCCGGCCCTACCTCGCTCCGGTGCCCGACACCGATCCGCCGTTCGACCCACCGGATAGCGGCCCGGTGATCACACCCGCGCGTCGGCTGCGTCGGGTGAACGTGCAGCCGACGCCGTCCGCCTTCGTGGCGACCGGCTCGACGGCGGTGCTCAGCCCCTCGGCGGCGGCGCAGATGTCGGTCGCCTGTGACGCGGTTCCGTCGTGGTCCGTCGATCCCGATGTGGGTGTGCGGCGGACGGCGACCGCCCAGTTGCCGCCCGCCCGGCGCGCCGCCCGGATCCTGGCCACCGCCCTGCTGGAGGCGCTGTCCGGCCGACGCCCGGTCGCCCAACTCCGGGTGCACACCGCCCCCGCGGTGTACGCCGGACTGGTGAACCGCAGCACCCAGGGATTCGGCCGACCGGCCCAGCTGATGTCGGTTCGGGTGTGTCAACCCGCCGACGGCGTCGGTGAGGCCAACGCGACGGTCCGCGGCGCGCAGCGGGTGCACGCGATCGCGTTCCGGATCGAGGGGGTCGACGGGCGATGGCGGATCACCGCGCTGGACATCGGCTGACCCCGAGGTCGGCGGGGCCTACAGTCCCAGCAGCTTGCTCTTGGCCGCTGCGAACTCCGCGTCCGACAAGACCCCGGCCTCCCGCAGCTTCGCCAGCTGCGAGATCTGCGCGACCAGATCGTCCTCGCCGGCGGGAGCCGGCGCGGGAGCCGGCGCGGGTTCCGGTACGGGCGGCGGCGCTTGGTAAACCGGCTGGGGCGGCGCTTGGTAGACCGGCGGCTGGGCCTCGTACGCCTGCTGCTCCGCGTAGGCCTGCTTCTCGGCGGCCTTCTTGGTCTGGTGCTTGTTCACGGCATTCGCTGTCGCCGTGGCGGTGCCGGCCACCACCGCCGTGCGCGCGACGGTGCCGATCAACCCGGGCCGTCCCACTCGTCGTCTGAACATGTGCCGCTCTCCTCGGTCCGTCATGCCCGGATGTCGCCGACTGCACCGGGCGAGTCGAGTGTGCCACGAACCCCGATGGCTCAGGGAATCCAGCCGGGCGCGGGGCTCAGCAGCCGGCTCGCCGACACGCCACCCGAGGGAAAGGCGACATCCACCGCTCGGCCCAGGACCCGGCCGGCCACACTGTTCATCGTGTCCACGTCGTTGTCGAAGGCGCCGTGATTGAGGGCCGCGCTGCGGTAGCCGGCCGCCGCATCCGGTCC
>JBIOVW010000664.1:0-2146 GCA_044867945.1 Nakamurella sp.
GTCGGCGGGGTCGGCGGGGTCGGTGGGGTTGGTGGGGCTGGCGGGGTCGGCGGCGCGGCGCTCGTCGTGGTCGGCGGCGTCGTCGGTGTGGTGGGCGGCGGGGGCGGGGCCGGTGGCGCGACTCCGACCACCACCCGGACCACCGTCGACCTTGACACCTCCGACCCGGATGCAGGGTTCTGGCTGATGACCGCTCCCACCAGGCCGGGGTTGGAGACTTCCTGGGTGGACTGCCGCAGGCTGTCTCCCGCCCAGCCGCGGTCCTGCAGGATCGCCACCGCCTCGCCGGGGGTGTTGTTGACCAGGTTGGGCATGTACATCAGGTTGCCGTTGGACACGGTCAACGTGATCGGCGTGCCCTCCTGCACCCGGGTGCCGGTGGCGGGGTCGGCGGCGAGCACCTGGTTCTCGGCCTCGGCCGAGTCCTGAGCCTGCGACACCACCTGCAGCTTGGTGTCGGTGAGGACCTGGGTGGCCTGGTCGAGGGACATGCCGACGAGTCCGTCCGGCACCTGGACAACCTGCAGGCCGGTGCCGACCGTCACCTTTACCGTCGTGCCCGGCTGGACCTGGGCCTGCGCCGCCGGGTCCTGGGACAGGGCCTTGCCCTTGTCGGCGTCGGAGGACGACTGCGGTACCTCCTCGTACTGCAGGTTGGCCTCGTTGAGAGCCTTCTTCGCCTCCTCCGGCGTGTAGGACACCACGTTGGGCACGGTGATCAGACTGACCCCCTTGCCGATCTCCAGGTTCACCGCGGAGTCCTGCGCGACCTGGGTCTGGCTGGACGGTCGCTGGTTGACGACCTTGTCCTTCTCGGCGTCACTTGACTCGGTGGGGGTGACCGTGCCCAGGGTGAGCCGGCTGTCCCGGAGCTTGGCGGTGGCCTCCTCCAGGGTCATGCCGGACAGATCGGGGACGGCCACCAGAGCGGCCGGCGGAGGTGCGCTGATCACCCGCAGGGTCAGCCAGATCGCGCCGGCGATGAGGGCCGCGCACAGCAGGCCGATGCCGATGAAGCCCCACACCCGCTTCGACCGGTCGGTCTCCTCGGGCTCCCAGTCGTCGTCGGGCACCGCCCTGGTCGGGGGCGCGAGCAGCGGCGGCGACCCGGCACCCACCCGGGCCGGCGTGGCCCGCATGAGCTCGGTGCGCTCGTCGTCGCTCATCAGCGGCGTCGCCTGCACCGCCTGCCCGGACAGTGCCCGAACCAGGTCGGAACGCATGTCGGCGGCGGTCTGGTACCGGTTCAACGGGTTCTTGTTCAGGGCCTTGAGCACGATCGCGTCGAGCTCCTTGGGCAGTCCAGGGTGGACGTCGCTGGGGGCCCGCGGCGCCTCCCGGACGTGCTGGTAGGCGATCGCGACGGGGGAGTCTCCGGTGAACGGCGGCTCCCCGGTCAGCAGTTCGTAGAGCACGCATCCGGTGGCGTACACATCGGAACGTGCGTCGACGGCCTCGCCGCGGGCCTGTTCGGGCGAGAGGTACTGGGCGGTGCCGATGACGGCCGCGGTGGCGGTCATCGTGGACTGGCCGTCGGACACCGCGCGGGCGATCCCGAAGTCCATCACCTTCACCGCGCCGGCGCGGTTGAGCATGATGTTGGCCGGCTTGATGTCGCGGTGCACGATCCCGTGCCGGTGCGAGAAGTCAAGGGCCGCGCACACGTCGGCGACGATCTCCATCGCCCGCCGTGGTGGCAGCGGGCCCTCCTTCTTCAGCTCGTCCCGCAGGGTGTCGCCGTCGACGAACTCCATCACGATGTAGGGGACGGTGCCGGTGTCGTTTCTGCTTTCCCCCGTGTCGAAGACCGCCACGATCGCCGGATGGTTGAGCGAGGCCGCGTTCTGGGCTTCCCGGCTGAAGCGCGTCTGGAAGGACGGGTCGCGGGCCAGGTCGGCGCGCAGCACCTTGATCGCCACGTCCCGGCCGAGGCGCAGATCGCGGCCGCGGTGCACCTCGGACATGCCGCCGAAGCCGAGCGTGTCCCCGACCTGGTAGCGATCTCCGAAGAGATATCCCGTCATCGATGTCGTTCCTTGTTGCATAGCTGGCGCGGCTGGCAGGTCGGAGCGGGCACAAGGGCCCTCCCGTGGATGCTCGGCGGGCGGGCCTGGTTGTGCGCGGTGTCCGGGGGATCGCCGAGGGT
>JBIOVW010000665.1:0-12068 GCA_044867945.1 Nakamurella sp.
GTCGTCATAGTTCGGCGCGGTGACCCGACTCGACCTCGTCGCATGAATGCGCCGTGCCAGATTTCATCGAGGGCACCTTCGAATTGAGGGGTCCGATCCGCGTGCATCGAACGTACCCGGAGCAGCAAATGCTTATCCGTCGACCTGGGCGTCGTTCGTCGTATACGCATCGGATGGAGCACCACCGACACCGATCTCATTGCCATCCGGGTCCCGAAAGGTGACCTTGCGGACGCCATTGCCGTAGGTCTCCCGCTCTCGGGGTTGGATTCCCCGAGCCGCGGCCGCATCGACGAACCGGTCCAGGTCGTCGGGGAAGAAGGTCACCATCGCGTGGCCGGCGTGGGCAGCGGCCAGGACGACATAGATCGAGCGGTGATCGGCCAACGTCCAGACGCATTCGGTGTCGTGGGCGTGGAACGTGGGCGGTCCGCCGAGCAGGCGCTCGTACCAGGCCACGGCGCGCGGGTAGTCGCTGACCGGGATGCCGGCGAAGAGTTCCAGGTCCATCCGTCCTCCTTATCCTGATCCGGGAGAGACCGCTGCGCGGGCGGGGACTCATCGGGAGACTGCGACGTCATCAGTCGAGCGGCGGATGATCCGCAGGCGTCGGACCGGCCGAACCTCCGCAGCACCGCCGGGCAGCGAACACGGAGCAGTGACTATCTGATTCCTCAGATCAGAAATCCGACGGTAGGCGCAGCACCGTGCCCGGGTTGATCACGTTGGGATCATCGCCGATGACGTGTCGATTGGCCTCGTAAATCGGGCCGAACCCGGTCCCTATGTACAGCGGTGCCTGTGCGGCGGCGATCGCGGACAGCGTGTCGCCCGGCTGAACCGTGTAGAGGAAGTAGCTGCGGAAGCCCGGCACGATGGCAGTGCCGAAAAAGACCGGCGCCGACACCATGCCCGGCTCCTCGTCGGCGCCCGTGCTCGGACCGACCTGCACCACCCCGCGGGTCGTCGGCGGGGGATCCGGAAGCAGCAGCGAGGTCTGCCAGGCAGAGGTGAGATTCGAGGTGGTCAAGGATGATTCGAGCAGCACCTGACCGTTGGCGTCGATGACGCGCAGGCTGATCGTCGCCTCGAAGCCACCGCCGGAACCGGCGACAAGCACCGGATTCCCGACGAGGTCGTTCGGTTGTGGCTGGTCGAGCCGAAACTCCCGGAGCGAAACCTCGGACATGCGGATCTTCCCTTCTGGGTTGGCCGTCGCACCCATTCTGGCGCAGAACGGTTCGGCGCGGTCATCATCGCGAGGGGTTGAGATAGCGTTCGGGCATGCCGGTGCCCTGGCTCGTCGCGCTGACGGTGCTGCTGTTCGCCGCCACGCTGGGCGGACTGTGGTGGATCGCCCGTCGGGCACGCGGACGCGCCGTCTCCGGTGCCGTCGCCGGTCCGTTCGAGGAGATCTGGCACCCGGCGGCGCACCGAGCGAGGGTGGAGATCCGGATCCAGGACGAACGGATCGCCCCGGACGCGCAGCCCGGCGATGCGCCGATGAAACCCGGTGATCGCCCGGCACCGTAGCCTCGGCCGGGTCGGGAGGTCAGATGCTGCGCAGTCCGGGGATGCCCGCACTCATCGGGATGAGCGTGCTGGGCTTCACGTCGTTCTTCCTGACGCTGTCGTCGTTGCCGGTCTGGGCCGTCGACCAGGGGGTGCCGGAGGCGCTGGCCGGTCTTGTCACCACCGTCATGCTGTTCGCGACGGTGGCCTGCCAGCTCCTGGTGCCGACGGCGGTCCGCCGCATCGGCCAACCCGCCACGCTGGCGATCGGGCTGCTGGCGCTGGGCGCGCCCACTCCTCTGCTGCTGCTGAGCGACCAGCTGTGGTGGCTGCTGACGGTGTCCGCGGTTCGCGGGCTGGGATTCGCGGTCCTGACGGTGCTGACCCCACTGATCGCCACCCAGATCGCCCCGCCCGGCAGCCACGGTCGCGCGATCGGCCTGTACGGGCTGGCGGTCGCGGTGCCGAACGTCGCCGCGGTGCCGTTGGCGGTCGCGCTGACCGACGCCGGGCATTTCCCTGTGGTCGCCGTGCTCGGCGCGGTCCCGGTGTTGGCGATCCCGTTGGTGCGGCGATTCCCGCAACCGCCGCCGCCGGCGGGGCCCCGGGCGGCCGGCACGCGGCCGCCGGTGCTGTCGCTGGCCGGCATCCTGTCCCTGCTGCTCGCGTTGACCCTGTCCGGCGGCGGTATTTTCGCGATCGTGCCCGTGCAGCTGGCTGATTCGGGGACCGTCGTCACCTGGGCGCTGCTGCTGCTCGGGGTGACGTCCGCGCTGGCCCGGTGGCGGGCCGGCGGCCTGGCCGACCGGGCGGGACCCGCTCGGCTGCTGCCGCTCTGCGCCGGGATCGGGGTGCTGGGCCTGGTGCTGCTGGGTTGGGGAGCGGCCGGCACCGGGGTCGGGCCGGGCATCATGGTCGTGCTCGGCTCGGCGGTCTTCGGCATCGCCTACGGCGGTGCGCAGAACCTGACCCTGCTGTTGAGTTTCGACCTCGCCGGTCCGGGCCGGCGGGCCGGGGCGAGCGCGGCGTGGAACGCGACCTATGACGCCGGCACCGCGATCGGCGCCCTGCTGATCGGCGCGGTCGCCGCCGGCAGCAGCCTGACCGTGGCGATGGCCGGCTGCGCCGCACTGGTGGTGGTGACGGCCGTGCCAGCGGTCGTGTCGGCGCGCCCTCCGCGGTGAGCCGCTCGGCAACGTAGGGTCGCCCGCGTGGTCGCTCACCCTCCCGGCGCGCTGGTCTGGCGGTGGCCCGCCGCGCTGCTGGGGTTGCTGGCCGCGCTGCCGGCGGTGATCGTCATCCTCACCGGCGATCCGGCGCGGGGGATTGCGCTGGCCGCCGGCGTGCTGCCAGGGGCGGCGATCGGTATCCCCGGGCCGCGGAGGGCTCGTGCGGCGATCGTGATCCTGGGCGCAGCGGTCGGCGCCTGCGTGATCCTCGGCTCCCTTCTTGCGCAATGGCCGCCGCTCGCCGTGGTCGGGATCTTTCTGCTGGCGATATTCGCCGCAAGCCTGGCTGCTCGCCTCGCGCTCGGCCGGATCGTGCTCGTGCTGTGCCTGCCGATGGTCGGCATCGGATTCAGCTTCGACGACGTCGCCTCCGGCACGACGTTCGCCGCGCTGATGGCCCTCAGTTCGGTCTACGTCTGGCTGCTCTCGCTGGCCTGGCCGGTCCGGGAGGCCGGCCGCGTCCCGCCGCTCCAACCGGTCGATTCCGGCTCACTGGACTACGGCATCCGGCTGGGCCTTGCCGCGGCCATCGCCGCGGGCATCGGGTTCGCCCTGCACCTGGGGCATGTCGGCTGGGCATGCGCGGCCTGCCTGCTGGTCATGCGGCCGGTGGCCGACATGACCCGCAGCCGGGGCCGGGACCGGGTGCTGGACGTCGTCGTCGGGTCGATCGTGGCCACCCTGGTGGTGCTGTACTTCCCGACGCCGCCGGTGCTGGCCGCCACCGTGGCGGTCGCGCTCACCGCGATGGCCGCCACCCGGGGGAGCCGGCTGTACGTGACCCCCGCATTCACCACCTGCATCGTGTTCCTGCTGCTGCTCTACGGCAGCCCGCAGGATGCCGAGTTCCGCTTCTTGGAGCGGCTTCTGGAGACCGTGCTGGGCGTCGGGCTGGCCCTGCTGTTCGGGGTGGGGGTGCCCTGGCTGCGCGACCGGTTGGCCCACAGTGGGACCCTCGGATAAATCGGACGCCACCCGATGCCGGCGGGCCTACCGTTGACCCAAGGGAACGCAACGCGTGGGGGGTGGACGACATGCCGGTGACCCGGTCGGTGGCCTGGTGGAATCTGGAGAACCTGTTCGACGAGGAGAACTCGCCGTTCCGCACCGAGAAGGTCAAGCGGACCCTCGGCGCGAGCATCGTCGGCTGGACACCCGTGCTGCGGGACCTGAAGATCAAACAGCTCGCGTCGGTGATCGCCCAGATGAACGACGGCGCCGGACCCGACCTGCTGGGCGTCTGCGAAGTCGAGAACCGCCGGGTCCTCGAGCTGCTGGTGGATCAACTGGCGGTGCTGCTGCCGGACCGGATCTACGCGATCGTGCACGCCGACACCGACGATGCGCGCGGCATCGATGTTGCCTTCCTGTACGACCCGCGCGACTTCGAGGTGCCCGACGGCGAGGTCTTCTTCCACGTGGTGATGCGGCGCAACGCCACCCGGGAGATCGTGCAGGTCAACTTCCGCACCCGCCCGGCCGGACGGACGTGGGCGGTGTTCGGCAACCACTGGCCGTCCCGCAGCGGTGGCGCCGCCGAATCCGCCGGCTTTCGCGCCATCGCCGGGGAGACCCTGGCGTACTTCCACCAGCGGGTACTGGAGGTGCACGGGCCCGCCACACCGGTGCTGGCCATGGGTGATTTCAACGACGAACCCTTCGATCCGTCGATCGTCATCCACGCGCTCGGCACCCGGCAGCGGCAACGGGTGCTGCTCGCCGACACCCCACGGTTGTGGAACCTGGTGTGGCCCATCATGGGGATCCCGGACGGCAGCTTCTACTACGAGAACCAGCCGAACATGTTGGATCAGTTCCTGGTCAACAAGTACATGGTGGTCGAGCAGGCACCGTTGCGCGCCGAACCGGACACCGCGCGAATGCTGCGATTCCCGGAAACCGTCGCACCGGGCGAGTACGCCAAGCCCCGCCCGTTCGGTGGCATGGGCAAACCGGTTGATCCGCAGGGCTTCTCGGATCACTTTCCGATCGCGCTGCAGGTCACCGAGGCGGACTGACCCCTACCGCGGCGGCAGCCGGTGCAGTTCGACATCGATGAGACCGCCGGCTGTGATCCGTGCCGTCAGGTAGGTGCAGAACGGCTGACGCCGCCGGTCGGTCGGCGATCCGGGGTTCAGCAGTCGAAGCCCATTGGGCGACACGGTGTCCCAGGGGATGTGGCTGTGGCCGAAGACCAGCACATCGGTGTCCGGGAAGGTTTCGTCCATGCGGCGCTCCCGACCGTCGCGGGCGCCGGTCTCGTGCACCACGGCCATCCGCACTCCGTCGAGCGTCACCCGCACCACCTCGGGCAGCCGCCGGCGCAGCTCCGGTCCGTCGTTGTTCCCCCAAACCCCGACCAGCCGGCGGGACCGGGTCACGAACTCATCGAGCAGGCTCGCCGCGACCCAATCCCCCGCGTGCACGACCACGTCGGCGGATTCGACGGCCGACCACACCTGCGGCGGCAGATCCCGGGCCCGCTTGGGCACGTGGGTGTCCGCCACCACGGTGAGGACAAGACCCTCACCGGTCATCGCGCCGCGCCGGGTTCAGCGAAGCGTCCCCAATTGGCGTTCAGCGAAGCGTCCCCAATTGGCGCTGAGCGACGACCAGCAACTCGTTGCGCATCGTCTGCGACGGCGCCTCGGCGATCGCCTTGTTGATCAGGCGGCGCGACCTGCGCTCCTCGAACCGCTCCGTCATCGACTTGTGACTCTTCCTCATTGCTCTGCGCTCCCTCACGTCCGCGTCGCCGATTGTTCAACTCACAAGTAACGACGCTGTGACCCCGGGGAACGATGCCCGAAACATCTGTGAACCCACTCACCTCGCTGGACAGGCGGATCGGCGACATACTCACGCGGACCTGGAAAGCACATGGAAACCGACCCACCACCAGATGATCAACACCAAGAGGCGCCCGAGACGCCGGCGGGTGGCTGCGTCTGCCAGTTCGGAACCGTTGGCGACCGCTGCTGGTCGGCGTCGGGACAGCACGACCAGCGCCAGCAGGGCCAGACCGATCAGGACGTAGCCGGTCAGGATCACCGCTCGAGTGGTCATCGCCGGACCAGGCAGACACCGACGGCGAACCACACCAGGTAGCCGACGAACCGGAACCACCACTGCGTGCCGGCCAGCGGGCTGACGATCGAGCTGATCGTCGGGAAGTCCCCCCGCGGCGATCCGAACAGCGCGACCAGCTCCCAGACGGTTCCGACTCCGATCACCACCGCCCACGGCACCATTCGGCGCAGCCCCGGGAGCGGGGCGGGCGGGCGATCCGGTCGGCGCACCGCCACCCAGGCGGCGGCGACCAGCGGCGGCACGGTGGCCAGCATGGCCGGCCAGGTCAGCGGGGTGAACAGGGCCGCCACCGCGGCGTACCCGACGCCGACCACGAGCCAGCCCATGGACCGAGGGTAGGTCCCGTCCGGGGCATGGGCGGTCACCGTGCCGCCGGAACGCCGCCCTGAGCAGCGGCCGGATTCCCACTGTCGGTGTCGATGAGTACCGTCCACGCCGACGGTCAACTCCTGCGACCGCACCACCGCTCCCGGAAGGATCCGCGATGTCCACAACCCTGAACCCGTATCTCAACTGGCGAGGCTCCGCCCGTGCGGCGATGGAGTTCTACCGGTCGGTGTTCGGCGGTGAGCTGACGACCAACACGTTCAAGGAGGCCGGCATGCCCATCGATCCGGACGAGGAGGACCTGATCATGCACAGCCAGTTGGTGACACCGGACCTGACCCTGATGGGCGCCGACGTGCCCAAGCAGATGCCCTGGACGGAAAACTCGAACGGCAGCATCTCGCTGTCCGGCGGCCAGGAGGACGAGGCCCAGCTTCGCGGCTTCTGGGACGGCCTCGCCGACGGCGCGACGGTCACCGCCCCGCTGGAAAAGGCGCCGTGGGGTGACACCTTCGGCATGCTGGTGGACAGGTTCGGGGTCAACTGGCTGGTGAACATCGCCGGCTCGCCCTCCTGACGGCCCGCTCCCGGTCGTGCGTCCCGGGTCGTCGGACATAGAGTGCGCCGGTGGCCCTGGACGACTTCCCCCGCTATCCCCTGCTGTTCGGTCCCAGCCCGGTGCACCGGCTGGATCGGCTCTCCGAGCACCTCGGTGGCCCGTCCATCTGGGCCAAGCGGGAGGACGTGAACTCGGGCCTGGCCTTCGGCGGCAACAAGACCCGCAAGCTGGAGTACCTGGTGCCGGACGCGCTCGCCCAGGGCGCCGACACTTTGGTGTCCATCGGCGGTGTGCAGTCCAATCACACCCGGCAGGTCGCCGCGGTGGCCGCCAAACTCGGCCTGAAAGCCGTGCTGGTGCAGGAGAAGTGGGTGGACTGGGACGACCCGGTGAACGACCGGGTCGGCAACATCCTGCTGTCCCGGATCATGGGTGCCGAGGTTCGGCTCGACCCGAGCGGCTTCGGCATCGAGTTCAAGGACAGCTGGCAGCGGGCCCTGGACGACGTGCGCCGCGGCGGCGGCGTGCCGTACGCCATTCCGGCCGGCGCCTCGGACCACCGGCTGGGTGGGTTGGGCTTTGCCAACTGGGCCTACGAGGTGCAGCGGCAGGAGGCCGAGCTCGGCGTCTTCTTCGACACGATCATCGTCTGCAGCGTCACCGGCTCCACCCATGCGGGGATGATCGCCGGCTTCGCCGGCCAGAACCGGCCACGCCGCGTGCTGGGGATCGACGGCTCGGCCAAGATCGACGCGACCCGCGAGCAGGTGGCCCGGATCGCCCGGAACACGGCCGAGCTGATCGGCCTCGGGCGGGACCTGAGCGACGACGAGATCACCGTGCTCGAGGGTTGGGCCGGCGACTTCTACGGGATCCCGGTGCAGTCCACCGTCGACGCGATCACCCTGACCGGCCGGCTGGAGGGCATGATCATCGATCCGGTGTACGAGGGGAAGTCGATGGCGGGGTTGATCGACCTGGTGCGGCAG
Organism: Nakamurella sp.; assembly: GCA_044867945.1. Taxonomy (GTDB): domain Bacteria; phylum Actinomycetota; class Actinomycetes; order Mycobacteriales; family Nakamurellaceae; genus Nakamurella. The sequence goes on from JBIOVW010000665.1 coordinate 7,707, forward strand.
GGGGAGATCGGGGCCGATTCGACCGTGCTCTACGCGCACCTCGGGGGCCAGCCGGCCCTGAACGCCTACTCCGGAATCTTCGGATGACGTCCGGATCGAACGCGGCCGAGTCGTTCCCGACGATCTGGCACACGGTCCTGGACTGCCCGGACGCGCGGGCGTTGGCGGAGTTCTACCGGGAGCTTTTCGGCCTGCGCTACCGGGCCGGGGACGAACCGGCGGTGGACGGCGCTGCCGGAGACGGTCCCGAACCCGACTGGCTGGTGCTGCGGCATCCCGACGGGTCGCGGGCCCTGGCGTTCCAGCAGGTGTCCGATTACGTCGCGCCGACCTGGCCGGACGGTCCGCGGCCGCAGATGCTGCACCTGGACACCATCGTGCCGACCGTGGACGAGCTGTACCGGCACCGCGACCGGGCGTCGGCGCTGGGAGCGCGGGAGTTGCTGAACCGCACCGACGACCCGGACGAGCCGTTGTTCGTGCTCGCCGACCCGGCCGGTCACCCGTTCTGCATCTTCGTCGCGGGCTGACCGGCCCGGACCGTGAGTCGGGCGCCGTGGAGTGATCGCCGACGTCCTCGGCCGGATGCGCGGGAAAGCGAGCTGAAAGCAGGGTGACAGCGGCCCCGGTGACGATGTCGGTCAGCACTCACCCACACTGGGTGGGATCCGCACGACCGAAGGAACCGTCATGACCCTCACCACCGATCGCCCGCAGCCCGACGCACCGGCGGCCGTTCCTGATGTGATCGCGCCGGATGCGGCGACCGCCCCGGATGCGGTCGCCGCGCTGGCGGACCGCCTCTTCGAGTCCGGCGTGGCCGCGTTCGAGATGTTCTCCGTGTACCTGGGCGACCGGGTGGGCTGGTACCGGGCGCTCGCCGCCGACGGGCCCGCCACTCCGGCCGAACTCGCCGCCCGCACCGGCACCGCCGAGCGGTACGCCAAGGAGTGGCTCGAGCAGCAGGCTGTCGCCGGATTCGTTCAGGCCGAACCGTGCGGCGCCACCCACCGCTTCTGGCTCTCGCCCGCGGCAACCGAGGTGTTCACCGACACCGGAAGCCTGTCCTACCTGACCCCGCTCGCCCGGTTCATCGGCGGGGTGGGCGTGCAGCTGCACGAGCTGTCCGGCGCCTACCGCACCGGTGGCGGCGTGAGCTGGGCCCAGTTCGGTCCGGATGCGCTCACCGCGCAGGCCGAGATGAACCGGCCATGGTTCGAGAAGGAGCTGCCGCGAGTGCTGACCGGGCAACCGGAATTGAACGCCGTGCTGTCCCGTCCGGGCGCCCGGATCGCCGACATCGGTTGCGGCGTCGGCTGGTCCAGCCTCGCCGTGGCTCGCGCGTATCCGCGGGCGCAGGTCGTCGGCTTCGACATCGACGATCCGTCGGTGGAGGCCGCGCGCGGCAACGCGCACGGAACCGCGGAGGGCGAGCGGGTGCGGTTCGTCGCGTCCGACGCGGCCGAGCTGTCCGCCCACGGGCCGTTCGACGTCGTCTTCGCCTTCGAGTGCGTGCACGACATGGCGCACCCGGTCGAGGCCCTCGCCGCGGCCCGTGCCGCGTTGGCCCCGGGCGGGCTGATGGTGATCATGGACGAGGCGACCGCGGACGCCTTCGCGCAGGACGGTGACCTGGTGGAGCGGCTGCTCTACGGGTGGAGCATCACCGTGTGCCTGCCCGATTCGCTCAGTCATCGGGACTCGGTCGGCACCGGCACCGTGATGCGGGCGGACACCCTTCGGGACTACGCAACCGCAGCCGGTTTCACCGAGTTCGGGGTGTTGCCGACCGGCGAGTTCGGGCTGTGGCGGTTCTATCGCCTGGCCTGAATTCGCGGGCGGTCAGCCGGACGGGCCGAAGGTGTGGGTGCCGGCCACCACGGTCATCTCGGACGTGTGCGAGCCGGCGATGCCGACGCCGACCGGGCGTGGGGTGAAGCCGGGCAGGCCGTCCAGCCCGTCCGAACCGCCGAGCACCCGCAGCGTCACCGGACCGGTCGCGGCCAGGTCCAGGGTGATCTGCACGCCGTCCGGCGGTGGGGCGTGGAACACGACCGACAGGCCGTCGACCAGCTGGTCGGCCGGCACCTCGCGGCCTTGGAAACTCGCGGCGAGGACCGGCGTGTCGGACAGCGCCAGGTAGACCAGCCGCGCCTGACGTTGCGGGGTGACCCGCAGCGTCAGCGTGCGGGTGCCGCCCTTCGTGGTGTCGGCGACGACGGTGACCAGGGGTGGGGGTAGGTCGGCGGCCGCGGCCGGTCCGACGGACACCGCCCCATCCACCAGCCCGAAGGTGTCGTCGGCGGTGCCGGGCCCGGTGACGTACCGGCTGAGCCACTCCCCGGGCTCGGCGTCGGTGCTGACCCACAGGGCCTGCCCGGTGTCGGTGTCCAGGATGTACGCCAGCTCGGCGGGTTCGGGATGCTCTTCGTCGAAATGGTCGACACGCAGCCCGATCCCGGTGAACACGAGGGCGGCGACCGCGGCGGCCACGGCCGGCGTCGCGGACCACACCCGGTTCCGTGACGACGCGCCGTCCGGATCGGGATAGACCAGGTCGACCACTTGCAGCAGGGCCACGCCCAGCATGACCGCGAACAATGCCGCGGCGGCGCCGGTGGCCAGGCCGAGCGCCGGGAAGAACAGGAACACGGCCGGCACCAGGATGATCACGGCCGCCGTTCCGGACAGCGCTCCGGCCAGCAACCGCACCCAGAAGACCGGCCGGGCCAGTGTCGCCGCCGCCCCAAGGCCGCCGGCCAACGCCGGCAACGCCGCCAGATAGGAACCACCCGGTACCACCGCCGCCATCACCACACCGAGCAGCGCCAGCAGGCCGAGCGCGCCGATCGTCAGCGGCCACGGCCCGACCCGGCGACGCAGCAGGCCGAACCAGAGCAGCAGAACGAGGGCGACCAGCGACACCACCGCCGCCCTGAACCAGCCGGGCCACCACGGGTCGAGCATGTTCGCGTAGCCCGGCCGCAGCAGCACCAGCAGCAGCCAGAACCCCTGGGCCGCCACCGGAGCCAGCACCAGCGGGATTGCCGCGAGACCGAAACAGGTGAGCAGGCGTCGCCATCCGCCCTTGCCGCGGCGGACGGCCAGCAGGCCGGCGGTCGCGACCGCAGCGACGGCGGCGAGCGCCACCGGCCACACCAGCCATCCCGGGTACCGGACCAGCACCCCCAGCGCCGGGAAGTACGTCGCGTCACCTGCGGCGGGCGCCGCGAGCACGGCCAGGTCCGCGGCGCCCAGCGCCAGGGTGAGCGCCAATGCGTTGTCCCCCTCGTGCTGCAGGCTGGCCAGGTCCATCGACTGCGGGGTGTCCTGCGGCGCGTGGTAGACGGCGGACCCGTCGATGTACGCCGAGTTCAGCCCGGTGAACCGGCCGGCGTCCAGGAACGGGGTGAGGTCGGTGTTGTTCGGCAGGATCCGATACACCTCGACGGCCATGCTGGTGGCCACCGGCCGGGGTGCCGCCGAACCGTACAGCGCGACGAGATCGGCGTTGCCCGGGCTGGTCTCGAACATCACCGACGGACCGGTCGAGCCCCGCGACTCGATGTTGAGCACCACCGCCCGCCCGGCGGCCAGCGGGTCGTCGGCGACGAACGATTCGGCGCCGCACAGGCACGCCTCCTTGGCGTCGATGAACAGGAAGACCACGTCATTGGTCGGGGCCGGCCCGGCGGTCAGCGCCCGGGCGATCTCCAGCAGGGTGGACACGCCCGCGCCGTCGTCGTTCCCGCCGTACGAGACCTGCACCGAGTCGTAGTGGGCCATGAGGATCACCGTGCCGGTGGACGCGGTGCCCGGCAGCCGGGCGACAACGTTGCGGGTTTCGGCCATCCCGAACGGTCCGCTGAGTTCGTCGGTCGCGCCGATGCCCGCCCGCACCTGCGGATCCAAACCGAGATCGTCCAGGGCCTCGACGATGTGGTCCCGGACGGCCACCGCGGCCGGCGAACCGGCGGGATGCACCTGCAGCCCGATCCGCTGAACGTGGGTGAACGCCCGGGATGCGCTGAACCCGTCCGCCGGCGCGTCCGCGTCGAGCGGGGCGGTGGCCGTCACCGCGTGCACGCTCAGCACGCCGAGGAGGGCCAGCGCCGCCAACATCAGCAGGCCGGCGGCCACCCGGATGCGGGGCGAGGGCTGCATCCGGCCATCGTCGCGCACCGGGACTCCGCCGGCTGGTCGGTCAGCCGTCCTGGTCAGATGACCAATCCGCGGAAACGCCACGCGTGCCCGCACGACCCTGGTCAGAACAGGACGATCCCGGCCCACACCGTCCCGGCGACCGCGGCCCCGTAGCACAGGGCGCCGATCGCGGTCCTCAGCCGATCGAGTCGCAGCAGG
>JBIOVW010000666.1:0-2131 GCA_044867945.1 Nakamurella sp.
TTCTCGTCGTCCGGTCGGGCGGCGGCGGCACCAGCGAGACGACATCGCCGTCGACGTCTGGGTCGCGGTCCACCGCCGAAGCCGATCTGCCAACTTCAGCCCTACTGAATCGATGATGTACGGCAGAAGGCGGCAAATCGATGGATGCGTGCGTTCTGATCTGAGCACACCCTCACACACCGGCTGCCGTGGTTCGTCAGCGCCCGGCCCGCAACGACCGCATCGGCTGTGCGGAAATCGCCCGCGGAACGCCGTTTGAACGCGCCAGGCGTCGTCGGCCGTCCGCGGCTCCCTCGCTCGGCTCGGTCCCTCCGGAGGAGCCGCACCATCAGATGATGGCGAACAGGATCCCCGCCACCGCGAAACTGACCACCGACAGAACGGTCTCGAGAACGGTCCAGGTCTGCAGGGTCTGCTTGACGGTCATGTTGAAGTACTTGGCGATGATCCAGAAGCCGCCGTCGTTCACGTGGCTGGCGATGATCGAGCCGGCCGCGATGGCCATCGCGATCAGCGCGAGCTGGATCTGCGAGTACCCGCCGGCGGTCACCAGCGGACCGACGATGCCGCCGGTGGTGACGATGGCGACGGTCGCCGAACCCTGCGCGATCCGCAGGCCGCAGCTGATCACGTAGGAGAGCACGATCACCGGCAGACCCCAGGCGGACAGCGTGTCGGCCAGTGCGGCGCCGATGCCGGTCGCCGAGATGACCTTGCCGAAGAACGCCCCGGCGCCGACCACGAGCAACACCATGCCGATCGGTCGGAGCGACTCGCCGGTCAGCGTGCCCAGCGCGGAGACGGACATGCCGCGCCGCACGCCCAGGAAGTAGAACGCCAGCAGCACGGCGATCAGCAGCGCGACCGCGGGGTTGCCGAAAAAGGTCAGCCACGGCAGCACGCCGCTCTCGGCCGGCAGCAGCATCGTGCCGAACGTCGCGCCCAGGATCAGCACCAGTGGCGTCGCGATGCAGAAGATCACCAGCGGCATCCGCGGGCCCTCGGGGGAGGTGTCGATCTTCTTCTTGGTCCCGGTCTTGGCGCCGCCGCCCGCTCCACCGCCGTTGGCACCGCCGCCGTTGGCTCCACTGCCGTTGGCACCGCCGCCGTTCGGCTTGCCGCCCGTCGACCCGTCCGGATGCACCCCGCCGGTCAGGCCCGTCTCGCCCGCCTCCAGGTCGTGCTCGAGCTCACCGATGACGAACTCCTCGGGAACCTCGACCATCACCCGGTTGCCGATCCAGGTGGCCCACAGGATGCCGGCCGCGACGAACCCGGGCAGGCCGCAGATCAGGCCCATCAGGATCAGGTAGCCCAGGTCCACCCCGAGCAGGCCGGCCAGGGCCACCGGGCCCGGGTGCGGCGGAAGGAAGGCGTGGGTCATCGACAGCCCCGCGACCATCGGCATCGCGTAGAGCACCAGGGACTTCCGGCCGCGGAGCGCGGTGATGTAGACCAGCGGCGCGAGCACGAAGATGCCGATGTCGAAGAAGACGGGGATGCCCACGATCAGGCCGAGCAGGCCCATCGCGATCGGTGCGCGTTTCTCGCCGAACGCGCGCATCAGCACCGAGGTCAGCGTGTCGGCGGCGCCGGAGCGTTCCAGGATGGCGCCGAGCACCGTGCCAAGACCGATGATCAGGGCGATGTGCCCGAGGATGCCGCCGAAGCCGGTCTCCAGCAGGGACTCGTTGGCCTTGAGCGCGGTGCCGACCAGTTCGGTGACGCTCAGCCCGGCGGCCAGACCCAGCGCCAGCCCGACCAGGACCAGCGCGATGAACGGTTCGAGTTTCATCTTGATGATGAGCAACAGCAGGATGGCCACCGCAATCCCACACAGGGTCAGCAGACCCCCGGTGGTTTCTTGCAGCCAGGAGACGACGGTCATTGTCGGTCCAATCGGGAAGGGGGTGGAAGTCAGGAGGTCACCGGGGCGGCGCAGGCTGATGCGAAGGCGGCAGCCCGGTCCCGGATGTCATCGAACGAGCCGGCGGTGACGAGCGCCGGCGGTACGACGTCGGTGCCGGCGGTGACGGCGAGCGCGCCCGCGGCCAGGAAGGCGGCCGCGTTGGATGCGTTCACCCCGCCGGACGGAACCAGTGGTACGTCCGGATAGGGACCGCGCAGGTCC
>JBIOVW010000667.1:0-2437 GCA_044867945.1 Nakamurella sp.
GATCGCTCATCAACCCGACGATGTACTTGCGGGCCTGTCGTCGCGGCCCGACCCGGGCGAAACAGCCGCTCAGCCGTCCGTGGAGCTTGCCCAGGTTCTCCTGCGCCAGCGTGGCCTCTACCTGGCCGCAGCGGCCGCCTCATGATCTTCTTGCCTCACAACAGGATGATCATCGGGCGGCCGCCCTCATTACACCCTCCCGCCGGCCAAGGTCACGAAGTGCGGCTGCCGCCCGTACTGGACAGGGTCGAGGTGGTGGGCGACGACCTCGGGCGCGAGTCGGTTCTCGACCTCGTCACCGGCCTGGTGGCCGCCTCGAGATCAAAATATCGGCACTTCTGCTGTTTCTGTGGGGTCCGGTTCGGGGGCGCTGCGCAGGGTGCGGGGCCGCTCCTCCCAGGTCAAGGGCGCCTGGCGGCGTCGCAGCCGCGAGGACGCTGCGCGCCCCCTGGACCTGCGAGCCTCTGCGGCCCCTTCGGGCAGGGCTTGCGGGCAGGCCGGGGGCCTGCCCGCTCGGGTGCACAGCGCCCCCGAACCTCAGCCGGGCGGGTGGCCGTCGGGTGAAGATCGTGGAATGAAGGGCGCACGCCGCCCTGTCTTCGGTTTCTGGCCTTCCACAACCAGGGACGAAGACGGGGACGGGCGTGCGCACGACGAGGGTATGGCGGCGGGTGCTCGGGGTCGAGCACACGGTGATCGAATCGGTGGAGCTGGAGACCGACGGGCGTGGCCAGGAGCTGCTGGTGGCCCGGGTGCGGGTCAAGGCTGGGGCGGCGCGGCGCTGTTCGCGCTGCCAGCGGCGCTGCCCGGGCTACGACAGCAGCCCGGCGCCGCGGCGCTGGCGGGGCCTGGACCTGGGCACCACCCAGGTCTACCTGGAGGCCACTACGTCGCGGGTGTCGTGTCGGGAGCATGGGGTGGTGGTCGCCGCGGTGCCCTGGGCGCGGCCCGGGGCGCGGTTCACCGCCGCGTTCGAGGACACCGCCGCGTGGCTGGTCTGCCACGCCACCCTGGCGGTGGTCGCGATGCTGCTGCGGGTGGCCTGGCGCAGCGTGGCCGACATCATCACCCGGGTGGTCGCCGACCGGGCCGGGAAGATCGACCGGCTGGCCGGGCTGCGCCGGATCGGGATCGACGAGATCAGCTACCGCAAGGGCCAGCGCTACCTGCTGTGCGTGGTCGATCACGACACCGGTCGGCTGGTGTGGGCGGGCAAGGACCGTACCAAGGAGACGCTGAGCCGGTTCTTCGACCAACTGGGCGCCGACCGGGCCAGGCAGCTCACCCACGTCTCCGCCGACGGCGCCCAGTGGATCCACGACGTCGTCGTTGAGCGGGCCCCGCAGGCGGTGCTGTGCCTAGACGCGTTCCATGTCGTGGCCTGGGCCACCGAAGCCCTCGACCAGGTGCGCCGCGACATGGTCAACCGGCTGCGCGCCGGCGGGCACCACGACGAGGCCACCGCGCTGAAGGGCAGCCGGTGGGCGCTGCTGAAAAATCCGCCGAACCTGACCGGCGACCAGCGCACCACGCTCGCCGGGATCGCCAAGGCCAACGGCGGGCTCTACCGGGCCTACCTGCTCAAGGAACAACTGCGGGCGATCTTCCAGGCCGTCGAGCTGGCGGATGCCCGCGCGCTGCTGGGCGGCTGGATCGCCTGGGCCCGCCGCTGCCGCCTCGAGCCGTTCGTCAAACTCGCCAAGACCATCAAGCGATACCAGGCCCTGATCTTGAATGCCGTCCAGCATGGCCTGTCCAACGCCCGCTCCGAGGCCACCAACACTCACCTACGGCTGCTCACCCGCCGCGCCTACGGCTACCACAGCCCCGAAGCACTGATCGCTATGGCCGACCTCACCCGCGGCGGCCTCTGCCCGCCACTCCCCGGACGATTGTGAAAAGGAACCCACAGAAACGTCAGTAGGGCCGAGTCCGGTCTGCGGGACGAGTGATGTTTCGCTGTCCGAAGATCAGCATCCGGTCGGTGTGCAATTACAGGGCACCTGGGTGGCGTGGTCCGGCGTGCAGGAGCGAGAGCTCACTGCTGGCCCCGTTCCGCCCTGTGCCCGACGAGATCAGCTGTGAGGAGCTCACGTGGATGTCGAGATCACCGTGGCCAACGCGGACGCGGTCGGCCGCAACTACCTCACGTGGACGCCGGTGAAGGCGACCGCGCGGCTCGTCGTCGAGAACCAGAACAACCCGGCGGTACCCGAGCCGGTGACGGTCAGCAACGGGTCGGGGTCGGGTGGCCGGCTCGAGTTCGCGCTCGACCGCGGCAAGCCGCGCACCGCGACGCTCGACCTGGTCCTCCCGGCCGACGGATCGCCAGCCGACTTCTGGGTCGCGGTGCGCGGCTTGCCGCGGTCGAGCGCGAACTCGAGCCGGCCACCCGACCCCGACCCGTTGCTGACCGTCACCGGCTCGGGTACCGCCG
>JBIOVW010000668.1:0-3126 GCA_044867945.1 Nakamurella sp.
GAGTTCGCAAGAGATTCCTCGCTCGCCTCCGACGGGACCTTCGCACGGCCGATCTTGATTGCGCGCCCCAGCTCGGTGGGGGAGAACCGCTTCAGGTACACGCTCGGTGGGCTGATCGCCAACGACCCTGGGACCTACTACTGGATCGTCGAGCGCGTCGACGGGCTCGCCGAGCCCGACGGGGTGGTGACGAGCCAGGTCCGGTCCTTCACCGTTGCCGAGCCACCGCCCGGGACGGTCCCGGACACGCTGCTGACCCACCATCCGGGGCACCGGACCCACCGGCGCAAGGTCAGGTTCCGGTTCCGTTCCGACGTTCCGGGCTCGGCGTTCCAGTGCTTCTACACGGGCGGCTGGACACGCTGCGACTCACCGGAGGTATTCCGGCACCTGAAGCCCGGTCGCTACCGGTTCAAGGTCCGCGCGGTCCTGAACGGAAGGCCCGACCCGACCCCGGCCAAGTGGTTGTTCAAGATCGTCCGGCGCCACAACCGCCGCTGACCCGGCGGGGCCGCAAAGCGCACCCGCGCCGGGCGCTATATGTTTTACGCAGCTTCGCTGTTGCAACGCGGGAGGGATGAGATGAGGTCTGGGAGGTCACTACGGGTCCGAGCGATCGGCGCCATCGCCGCTGTGGCGGCACTGGCTGCGGTCCCGACGAGCGCAGGGGCGGCCGACTACGCCCAGACCGCGCGCAACATCATTCCCTCCGGCCAGTACGGCGCGGTGCCCCCGCCACCGGGCGCGGATACCCAGGCGAAGATGTACGACGGGTTGACGCCCCTGTTCGACCAGGTGACCGACGCCCATCTGCAGACGTATTTCAAGTCCGAGCGCTTCGGGATCGGGTCAGAGGGCCCCGGAACCGTCGAGACCGTCCCGCGCGCCGGCGTCAAGATCGTCCGGGACAAGTACAACGTCCCGCACGTCAACGCGACCACCTACGACGGCGGCATCTGGTCCGCCGGTTGGATCGCCGCCGAGGACCGCGGCCTCCTGCTGCAGCAGGCGCGCTACAACGCCCGCGTCGCCGCGATCGACGCCCCCGGGCTCAGCGCCCTGGGGCTGATCTCGAGCCTGCAGAACTTCCAGCCCAGCGCAGCGACCGAGGCCGTGGTCGCAAGGCAGACCCAGGTGCTCCAAAACGCGGGTCCCGAGGGCCAGGCGGTCCTGCACGACATCGACACGTTCATCTCCGGGATCAACGCCTACCTGTCCTCGCACGGGTCCTCGGCCGCGCCCTGGACCCGCAACGACGTCTATGCCGTCAATGCGCTGAAGGGCCAGTTCGTGGGCCAGGGCGGTGGCGACGAGGCGCGCCGCTCGCAGTTCCTCGGTGGGCTCACCCATCAATACGGGCGCGTGAAGGGCAAGAGCATCTTCAACGATCTCCGGCAGTTCAAGAACTCCGAGAGCCCGACCACTGTGGACGGGAACTTCAACTACGGGCAGATTCCCGCGGACCCCGATCCGCCGGGCAGCTTCATCCTCGACCCGGGCAGCTTCCAGCCATCACCGGCCGTGCAGACGCAGAGTCTTCCCAAGGCCGCCACCACGACGAAGCAGGCCCGCGCCAGCAATACGCTGATGATCACCGGGAATCACTCTGCCACCGGGCATCCGCTGATGGTCGGCGGGCCGCAGATCGGCTACTTCTACCCGGGCTTCACCTATGAGATCGACATGCACGCTCCGGGCCTGCAGTGGCGCGGTGCGACCTCGGCGCCGTTCCCGGGGTACATGCTGATCGGGCGCGGCCAGGACTTCGCCACCACGCTCACCTCGTCCAGCGGGGACATCATCGACCAGTACGCCGAGTTCCTGTGCGGCGGCAGCGACCACAAGTACATCTACAAGGGGCAGTGCCGCAACATGACCCTGTTCAACGCCGGGACCCTGAACGGAGACCCCGTGAAGTTCTGGCGCACGGTGCACGGGCCGGTGGTCGGCTACGCGACGATCGCGGGCAACAAGCGAGCGATCTCGTCGAAGCGCTCCAGCTACGGCCGAGACGTGCTCGACCAGCTCTTCTTCCGCCGCCTCTCCACGGGCGCCGTGGACGATCCCGCCTCGTTCTTCGACGCGGCCGCGAAGACGCCGCAGACCTTCAACTCGTTCTACATCGACAACCAGCACGTCGCCGAGTACACGAGCGGGAGGCTGCCGCTGCGGCCGGACGACGTTGATCCGGGCCTGGTGACCAACGGCACCGGGCAGTACGAGTGGAAGGGATTCCTGGGGGACGACCAGCACATCCACGGCGTCGACCCTGCCGACGGGACGATGACGAACTGGAACAACATCGCAGCCCACGGCTTCGGCGCCGCGGACGACAACTGGGGCGGCAACGGGTCGGCGGCACGCGTCGACCTCCTGGACTACAACCTGGGGCGCCTGAAGCAGGACGGCAAGTGGTCGCTGGCCTCGGTGACCGCGGCGATGAACGCGGCGGCCACGCAGGACGTCCGGGCGATCGACACGGTGCCGCTGTTGCAGCGCCTGCTGCGAAACTCGACCGCTCCGTCGGCGCGCGCGCAGCAGATGCTGAACATCCTCGGCGCCTGGCGCCAGCATGGCGGCAGCCGCCTGGACCGCAACCTCGACGGCAAGATCGACGATCCGGGGGCCGCGATCATGGACGCCGCGTGGCCGAAGATCGCCGACGCCTTCATGGGGCCGGTCATCGGGCCGCAGCTCAACGAGCTCGACTCGCTGTTCTCGCGCTTCGACCAGCCCCCGGGCGGTCAGTACGACGGCTGGTACCAGTACTTCGACCGCGACATCCGGCGCCTGCTCGGGATGCCCGTCGCCCAGCCGCTCGCAAACCAGTACTGCGGCCGCGGGAATCTCGCGCAGTGCCGTCAGTCGATCTGGGACGCGATCGCGGCCGCGGGCAGGCAGCTGGCCTCCCAGCAGGGCCCGAACCCGCCGACCTGGCGGGCGGACGCCACCAAGGAGCGGATCGGCTTCGCGCCCGGCCTGCTGAAGACGACGATGCGCTACACCAACCGCCCGAGCGGGATCCAGCAGGTGATCTCGTTCAGCGGCCACCGGTGATCCGGGCGGAGGCGACTCCACGCCCAGGCTGACGCTGAGCGGTCCCCTCGTGGGCGGTCGCGCTCGGGC
>JBIOVW010000669.1:0-2394 GCA_044867945.1 Nakamurella sp.
GTGCGGGCCACGAGGTCGAAACTGGATACCGGGTGGTCGGTGTGCTCCAGGGCTTCGTAGACAAACGCGGCGGTGTGCCCGAGTTCCCGGAAGGCCGGCCGTAAACCATGGATCTTGCCCGGCCGCCAGGCCATGGTGGTGGCACGGACCGTGATCTCGTCAGGGATCCGCAGCTGGTACAGGTCGCCCTGCAAACCGCGGTCGTTTTCGATGAGATCGATCATGGGGTCGGGTTCGTCGCGAAGCCGTCGGAGGTGCGCGGCGACGGTGGTGTGGTCCAGGCCGGTGGCGATCGACAAGGAGCGGGTGCCGAAGGCGATGTAGCGGCTGCCGGTTTTCATCGCGGCCTCGCCCATAGCCCGCAGAATCCAGCGGGCGGCGAGGCCGGCGCGGTCCCCGTAGCGGGCGTGCTCGAGCAGCTGCAGGGCGTTGCGCCAGGTTCGGATCCATTGGTACTCGGCGGCGCTGCCGCGGGCTCGGTCGATGTCTTGTTGATCCTGGTGAAGGTGCCCCCCCTGTGGAGGTGGCTCGCTTGTGGGGGATTTATGGACAAGAGGAACCGTTTGCTGCGTGTCGTGGTGAGCGGCGACCCAGGCTTGGGCTTTGCGCCAGTCGGCGACCATTGCCTTGCGGCGGGTGCCGGGGCGGTAGCGGGTGTAGAAGCTGGCCAGTCCGGGCCAGGTGCCGTTCTCGACGCGGGCGGCGACGGCGGCAAGGGTCAGGCCGGCCCAGACGGCGGCGGTCAGGACCGCTTGGCGGGCCTCGGAGGGGGAGCGGTATCGGTCAGTGTCGTACAGGCCGGTGGTGGCGATGCGCAGGTAGTCGGGGGCGAGCTCGCGGGGGGTCGCGCGCCGCGGGTGGTCGGTCAGGTCCTGGCCGGGTGGGTCGGATGCGACCTGTTGACGGGCTAGGGCCGCCAGCTCGTCGGTCAGGAATTCGTGCAGGGTGTGCAGGACCTCCGGTGGGTTGCCGATGACGGCAAGTTGGTGGGCATCGGCAAGGGGGCCGAGCAGGATCTGATGGCCGCCGCTGTGGTGGCGGGAGCCGGGTGGGCGGATGAGTCCGTCGATGAGGTTCTGGTTGGGAGTGGGGTCCATCGACGGTGTACGCAGGGCCAGCGCCATGGCCAGGTCGCGTGCCTCATGGAAGCCGATCGGGTCGGCCAACGGCACGTACACGTGACGGCCGCCGTTAGGGCTTTCATCGACGATCACCCGCCCGCCGGCCCGGTCGACCAGCCCGATGAGGGCTGTGCAGTCCCGCCGGACCGCCTCGATACCGCCGCGTGCCGAGTCAAGGTCGATCACCAGGACCTTGGTGTCACCGCCGGCGGAGTAGATCGGAACGGCCGCCGGAACCGTCGGCAGCCGACCGGTCAGCGCACGTTCCCACCGCCGCCGATACTGATGCCTGGCGCCGCGGGACTCTCGAACCCGTGGCCGACCCGCGAGCAACGGCGCCAACAGTGCCCACGCCTCGGCGGCAGTGGACTGTTCTGTGCGTGAAGCGGACAGGCTCGATGCCGCCCGCGCCGCGGTCACGGAACCGTGGAGCGGCGGCTACTCGCGCTAGGTGTGAAGGGTCGCCAGCGATGGGCACGGGAAAACCCGGCCGGTCGCTGTCGCCCGTCAGGGGCGAACACGGGTAGACTCCTCCTTGTAGTGCTGATCGAAGCCCTTCACCCTTTGCAGCGGCCAACTGACTTGGGGGTGTAGGGCTTCTTTCTTTCTTTCTTGTCCGCCTAGGACCTGAAGTCTTAGGCGGACCTGCCTAGCGGCAACGCTGGCTGGACCATGTCGGGCGGACGCGATGGTTCTGGCGCGTACTCGGGCATCCCGATCGCCTCGCAGAGGATCGCTGCGCAGTACTCCGCCGGGAACATGCCGGCAGCGAGCGCTCGTTCTCTGAGCACTCGACCCACCTCTCGGGCCGGGCGAACGGAGAACTGGTCGCGGTCTCCCTTGTTCGGCCGTCCTGGACCGGGTTTGTGCGCCATGCCGTCGATCTAACTCCAGAGCCCTTACCAGAAAAGCTGCGACACGCCGAACGGTCCTGATAAGGAATTCGCGAGCACGGACCTGGCGGTGCCCTTCCACTTGGCGCCAGGTGTCACCGCCGGCTCCAGAACCTGACCACCCAGGATTGCGATCGCCGGCGTCGATCACCTGAAGGAGCCTCCGGTCCTCGGGTTGACCGAGCTGATCACCGTCCTGGGGATGAGCAAGACCGGGGTGGCGGGGTTGATCAAGCAGCCGGGATTTCCACCGCCGATCGCGGAGTTGGGCTTGGGTCGGGTGTGGGACACCGGGCAGACCGCCGAGTACTGCGCGGCGAAGGGCCGCACGATGCATCCGCTGCCGGACAAGTGAGACCACTGGAGGTGGCCAGCCCCGG
>JBIOVW010000670.1:0-5014 GCA_044867945.1 Nakamurella sp.
CCTTGAACCCAAGCCCACGCCCGAACAGCACGTGCTCGACGTCGCGGTCGTCGACGGCCAGCACGACGTTGTTGTTGAAAACCTTCAGCACCCGCACCGTGCGCTTCTCCTCGCTGAGAGCCTGAGGACCGTGCTGAACAGCCCGGCTCCTCCGTCGCCGGACTTGTTTCATCGCGGTCCGTCCGTGCTCGATGGCGCCCTCGCAAGGTGGGGCGACTCCGGACGATGGTGTCAGGCTCGCTGCAGGCTCGCGCCGTTGGTGGCGATCACCTCGCGGTACCAATGGAACGACTTCTTGCGGTGCCGGGCCAGGGTGCCGGTGCCGTCGTCGTTGCGGTCGACATAGATGAACCCGTACCTCTTGGACAGCTGCGCCGTCGAGGCGCTGACCAGGTCGATCGGACCCCAGCTGGTGTAGCCGAGCACCTGCACGCCGTCGGCGATCGCCTCGCCGACCTGCACGAGGTGCGCATTGAGGTAGTCGATCCGGTAGTCGTCCAGGACGGTCGGTTCGCCGTCGACCTCGACCAGCTCGTCCTTGGCGCCGACCCCGTTCTCCACGATGAACAGCGGTTTGCCCCAGCGGTCCCAGAACTGGTTGAGGATCAGCCGCAGCCCGATCGGGTCGATCTGCCAGCCCCATTCGGACGCCGCGAGATGCGGGTTCGGCACGCCGCCCAGGATGTTGCCCTTTCCGGAAACCCTGCGCGCCGGATCGCCGGTCTCGCACACGCTCATGTAGTAGCTGAACGAGACGAAGTCCACCGTGTGCTCGGCCAGCAGCGCCCGGTCCTCGTCGGTGATGTCGAGCTCGATGCCGTTCTCCCGGAAGTACCGCAGGGCGTATCCGGGGTAGTGCCCGCGGGTGTGCACGTCGGAGAACATCAGGTTGGCGTGGTCCGCCGTCATCGCGGCCAGCACATCGGCCGGGTCGGGGGACAACGGGTAGATCGGCATACCGAGAACCATGCAGCCGACCTTGATCCCCGGGTCGATCTCGTGGGCGATCCTGGTGGCCGACGCGCTCGCCACCAGCTCATGGTGGATCGCCTGGAACAGGTCGCTCCGGCTCAGCTGCTCCTTGGGGGTGTTGATGCCGCCGCTCATGAACGGCGCATGCAGCACGGAGTTGATCTCGTTGAACGTCAGCCAGTACTTGACCCGGTGGCCGTAGCGCTCGAACAGCACCCGGGCGTACCGCTCGAACAGCCCGATGACGTCCCGGGACACCCAGCCGTCGTACTTCTCGGCGATGGCCAGCGGGGTCTCGTAGTGGGAGATGGTGACCAGCGGCTCGATGCCGTGCCGTTCCAGCTCGTCGAGCACGCGGTCGTAGAACGCCAGGCCCTCCTCGTTGGGTTCGGCGTCGTCGCCGTTGGGGAAGATCCGGCTCCAGGCGCTGGAGAAGCGGTAGACCGAGAAGCCCATCTCGGCGAACAGGGCGATGTCGTCGGCGTACCGGTGATAGAAGTCGATGGCCTCCAGCTTGAGGTTGTCGGGGGTGGGGCCGTCCGTGCGGGGGCCGGCGAGTCCGCCGTGGGGAAGGACGTCCTGGATGGACAGGCCCTTGCCGCCCTGGTCGTAGGCGCCCTCGACCTGGTTGGCCGCGGTGGCCCCGCCCCAGAGGAATCCGGGCGGGAAGGTGGTGGAGGTGGTGGTCATGGGTGAAGTCTCCAGAGTGGTTTCGATGGGGGCGACGTCGGGGCGGCGGGGGTGCCGCCGCCCCGCTGTCCGGGCGCGTCAGCCGACCAGGTCCAGGGCGGGAGTCTTGGTGGTGACGGTGCCGTCGGCGATCGGCACCACGGCCTGGTAGGAGCCCGGGTTGGTGACGATCACGATCGTGGTCGTCTGGTACCCGGCGGCCTCGATGGCGGCGATGTCGAATTCGGCGAGCAGGTCACCGGCCGCGACCTGCTGGCCCTGGGTGGCGGCCGGAGTGAAGTGCTTGCCGCCCAGTTCGACGGTGTCCAGCCCGATGTGCACGAGCACCTCCAGGCCCTGATCATTGCGAATGCCGAAGGCGTGTGGCATGACGGTGACCAGGGTGCCGCCGATGGGCGCGTAGGCCTTGCCCTCGGACGGGATGACGGCCAGACCCTGACCCATCGCACCGGAGGAAAACACCTTGTCCGGCACGTGATCCAGCGGCAGGATCTGCCCCGCCACCGGGGCGGTCACCGCGAAGGCCTCTGACGTCACCGCGCCCTCGGACGCGATCGCCTCCACATCGCCCTTGTTCGGCAGGTCCTTGAAGCCGACGACCATGGTGAGGGTGAACGCGATGACGATGGCAAGACCGGACCCGATCAGCTGCAGGGTGAAGCTGCCGATGTTCAGGGTCGAGGTCAGGGTGATGGCCCCAGGGATGACGAAACCCTCGGACGCCGAGCCGCCGTACGCGGCGATGGCACCGCCGACGGCGCCACCGATCAGCGCGCAGATGAACGGGCGCTTGAGCCGCAGCACGATGCCGTAGATCGCGGGCTCCGTAATGCCGGCCAGAAAGGCGGAGATGGTGGCCGGGCCGGCGAGCTTGCGCAGGTCCTTGTTGCGGGTCCTGATCCACACGGCGAGGGTGGCACCGGTCACGGCGAGCACCGCCGGGAACAGCGGTCCGGTGATCAGCGAGTACCCCTGAGAGGAGATGTCCTGGATCATCACCGGCACCAGGCCCCAGTGCAGGCCGAAGATCACCAGCAGCTGCCAGGTGCCGCCGAGGATGAGGCCGCCCAGCGCCGGCGACAAGTTCCACAGCCAGTTGAGACCGCTGGACAGGGCCTCGCCCAGGTAGAAGGAGGCCGGGCCGACGGCCAGGAAGGTGACCGGAACGACGATCGCGACGGCGAGCAGCGGCACCGCGAAATTGCGGATCGTCTCGGGGATGTACCTGTTGAGGAAGTGCTCGACGAGCGAGAGGATCCACACCGCCAGTATGGTCGGGATGACCGCGGACAGGTAGCTCACCATGATCACCGGGATACCCAGGAAGGTCAGCTCACCGCCGCCGGCCGCGAACGCCTGGAGGGTCATCGGGGTGCCGTCCGGACCGGCGATGACCGCGATGGTGGCGGAGTAGACCAGCGCGCCGACGACCGCCAGCGCGGTGAACTGGTTGGCCTTGAACTTCTTGGCCGCGGTCACCGCCAGCAGGAACGGCATGAACTGGAAGGCCGCGTCGCCGGCGGCGAACAGGATCGCGTACATCGACGTGGACGCGAAGTCGGGAGCGAACTCGACGACGACGGCCAGCAGCGCCTTGAGCAGGCCGGTGCCGGCCAGCACCCACAGCAGCGGGGTGAAGATGCTGGTGATCAGGTCGATGAACCTGGCCAGCGGACCACCGGCGGCGGTCCCCGCGCTGCTCACGCCGGACCGCGAGACCAGTGACTCGAACACGTTGTTCACGGTGTTGCCGATGACGACCTGGAACTGGCCGCCCGCCTCGACCACGGTGATGACGCCCGGGGTGCCCTCGACGACCTCCTTGCTGGCCTTGGACCGGTCGTCCAGCTGGAACCGCAGTCGGGTGGCGCAGTGCGTCACCGACTTCACGTTCGACTCCCCGCCGACCCCGGTCAGGATCGCGTCGGCGAGTACGTCGTACTTGCTGGCGGTTGCCATGATTCCTCCTTTGGAAATTCATGTCCGTCCGCAGCAAGGGGCATGCCCACGGCAACAAGAAAACCCGAGCCGAGCTCCACCGTCCACCCGGAAAAAATGGGTATGTGGAACCGGCTCGGGTTTTGCCTGCTGCGCAGTAACAATCCCAAGTCTTTTGGGGAAGCCGTGTGGCCTCCATGACCGAAGATAGGGCACATCGACACGTCGTGTCCATAAGGACGCCGGTGTGATCTGCGTCCCATCGATCGGAATCTGCCGGAATAGATTGTGGAGCAGGGCATCTCACCGACCGCGCGGCCATCCGAAGATGGCGAGGGCGAACGGCGATATCGGTAGCTACGGCCTCGCCGATGGTGACCTCCTGACGGATCAGCTGCAGCCAGATCTCGTACTTCTGAGAGGCGTCAGGAACCGCTTCGAGCATGCCGGCACGATCGTTGCCACGGCCGGGTTGGTCATCTTTGGATCCTCCTAGACGGATCAGAGAAGCCCGGATGTTGGCTGATCAACACGCCGATGGACACGAAGGAGCAAACGCGGAACAGCGCGATACCACCGGCGTACGAACGGATGGTCAGCTCCGAGCCGTCGCGGCCAATCCGCACGTGCCGCAGGAACGCGTCCGCCTCGGCCCGCACCGTCAGATCGCCGTCCATAACAGCGCACCGGACGGCAACCTCACCCGGGGACGCCCACATCCTGGTTTCTCTCGTGGCCGGCACCTGAACGACTATCAACCACGAGCACCACAACGGGAGCTCCGTGCGGACCGGTCCGTGTTCCGGTTTACGCAACGTCACGCAACAGCCGGCCGGACCCCGTAGAAGACATCACATCTCGGGCTCGCATCGTCAGCTCCTCCACGCGTCACTCCCGGGAGCCCGGCCGCTTCGCAACCATCCGTTCGCAACCACGACGTGGGAGGCGAAGGTCATCGTCGTCGAGCACGTCCAGGCACCGCACCACAGCACACCGATGAGCCTGCTCGTGTTGCGCACTCCCGGCAACGGTCGAAAGTCCTGATCCGCTGGATCAACGTGCGCCGGGTCGTGGTACGACATCAATGGGTGAGGCCTCATGGCGGATGATGAGCATTCAGGGACTGCGCAGGATGCCGGGTCACCGGCAGCCCACCGGGTCGGCTGGGGTTTCATCTCGCTGTACATGTTGGCGTACCTGGGCACCATCCTGCTGTTCCTCGCGCCCCTGCTGGTCAGCTTGGCATTGAAGATCAACTCCCTGGTCGGGATCGAACAAGCGCCGAACAGCCTGGGACTGGTCACCGCGATCGGCGGCCTGCTGGCAATGATCGCCAATCCGTTCTTCGGCAGGATGAGCGATCGCACCTCCTCACGGCTGGGCATGCGTCGTCCCTGGATGATCATCGGCCTGG